>JBOHDU010000302.1:0-5122 GCA_050700615.1 Nocardioidaceae bacterium | reverse complement strand
GCCTGGGACACCCTGATTGCGTGGACTCAGACGAAAGTGGGTGGCGTTGAGACCCCGGTCTGACTCCGCGGTGGCCGAGCGCGGCAAGGTCGTCGGCCCAGGCGGCAGGCCACCCACCTCTCAGCCGCCGGCGCTGCGCCCGATCGAGTTCGCACGCTGGATCTGGCGCCAGCTGACGTCGATGCGCACGGCGCTCGTGCTGCTCTTCCTGCTCGCGATCGCGGCGATCCCGGGGTCGCTGATCCCGCAGGAGCCGGTCGACCCCTCGGCCGTGGTCGCGTTCAAGCGCCGGCACCCCGGCATCACGCCGTTGTTCGACCGGATCGGGATGTTCCACGTCTACAGCTCGGTGTGGTTCAGCGCGATCTACCTGTTGCTGTTCATCTCCCTGCTCGGCTGCATCATCCCGCGGTTGCGGGTCTATCTGCGTGGGGTGCGCGCACGCCCGCCGAAGGCCCCACGGAATCTGAGCCGACTGTCGGCGTACGACACCTGGGAGAGCACCGCTGACCGGGCCGCGGAATCGGAGCGGGCGCGCAGGCTGCTGGCAGGCCAGCGCCGCCGGGTCGAGGTCTACGAGGGCGACGGGGAGATAGTCGTCAGCGCCGAGAAGGGGTATCTCCGAGAGGCCGGCAACCTGCTGTTCCATGTGGCGGTTCTCGTCGTGCTGGTCGGGTTCGCCGTGACCGGGCTCTTCGGCTTCAAGGGGACCGCAGCCGTCATCACCGGCACCGGTTTCTCCAACACGCTCATCCAGTACGACGACTTCACGCCGGGGGCCCGGTTCAACACCAACAACCTTGCCCCGTTCACGCTCAAGGTCCAGAGGTTCAACGTCCGCTACAAGAAGTCCGGTGCCGGCGAAGGCATTCCGTTGAACTTCGACGCCCACCTGCGGGTGACCAGCCACCCGGGCGCGACCCCCTACACCTACGACCTTCAGGTCAACCACCCGCTCCAGATCGACGGTACGTCGGTCTTCCTCGTCGGTCACGGGTACGCCCCGCGGGTCACGGTTCGCGACGGCCACGGGCACATCGCATTCTCAGGCCCGGTCGTCTTCTTGCCGCAGGACAGCTCGTTCACGTCGTTCGGCGTGATCAAGGCCCCCGACGCACAGCCGACACAGCTCGGCTTCCAGGGGTACTTCTTCCCTACCGGCGCCATCACTCCCCAAGGGCAGCCGTACTCCGCATTCCCCGGGGCCGACAACCCGGTTCTCTCCTTGATCCCCTACTCCGGCAACCTCGGCCTCGACAGCGGCGCCCCGCAGTCGGTCTACGTCCTCAACAGGGACCATATGAAGATGCTCCGGACGGCCAGCGGCCGGCCGTTCGGCCTGATCATGCGGCCCGGCAACACCGTCAAGCTCGGCAAGGGTCTGGGCTCGATCCGCTTCGACGGCTACACGACCTGGGTGCAGCTGCAGATCAACAAGCAACCCGGCAAGGTCATCCCGCTGTTCGGAGTGCTTGCGGCGATCCTCGGACTGCTCGGATCACTGTTCATCAGACCTCGCCGCACCTGGGTGCGGCTACGTGACCGCGATGGGCGTACGGTGGTCGAGATCGCAGCGCTCGACCGGGTTTCCGGCGGCGACCCGGCTGCGCATGTCGCGGCCGTCTCGGCCGCGTTGCGACCGGTCGCCGGCCCCGCGGAGGAGCCGACGCTCGTGGGAACCGATGGCGCGGAGGAGCAGCAGTGACCGAGACTTACGCACAGATCAGCAACAACGCCGTCTATGCCGCCACGATCGTGTTCGCGTTGGCGATGCTGTCGCACTTCGTCGAGTGGGCGATGGCCCGCCAAGTGGTCAGCGCGCCCCAGACGGCTGCGCGAGGTGCGCTGGTCGGCGCCAGTGCCGGCCCCGGTTTCCCCACCGGCCCGTCCGCAGGCGATGCGTCGTCACTTGCTGTCGGAGCGACCGACGACGAGGTTGAGCGAAGCGACCGCTTCGGCCGGATCGGGCTGTCGCTCACCGTGCTCGGCACGCTCGTCCTGGTGGTGGGCGTGGTCTTCCGCGGGTTTGCCGCCAGCCGCGTCCCGTGGGGAAACATGTACGAGTTCTCGACCACCGGGTGTGTGGCGGTCGCAGCCGCCTACCTGTTCTTGGTCCGACGCTACGCCGTCCGGTGGCTGGGCATCGCCGTCACGTCGTTCCTGGTCATCGTGCTGGGCATCGCCGTGGTCATCTTCTACCGTCCGGTGAGCCCCCTGGTGCCCGCGCTGCACTCCTACTGGCTGGCCATCCACGTCTCCGCCGCCGCGATCGCGGGCGGCGCCTACACGGTCGGCGCGCTGGCCTCGGTGCTCTACCTCATGCGGCGCCGGGCCGAGAACCGGGTCGCGGCCGACCCCCAGATCCCGCGCAACGGTTTCATCTGGCGGACGCCGCCCGCCGAGACGGTCGACCGGGTCGCCTATCGGGTCATCGCGTTCGCCTTCCCGGTCTGGACCTTCGCGGTGATGGCGGGTGCCATCTGGGCGCAGTACGCCTGGGGCAGGTTCTGGGGCTGGGACCCCAAGGAGGTGTGGGCGTTCATCACCTGGGTCGCCTACGCCGCCTACCTGCATGCCCGGGCCACCGCCGGCTGGCAGGGCAAGGCCGCGGCGTACGTCTGCCTGCTCGGCTACTCGACGTTCTTGTTCAACTTCATCGGGATCAACCTGTTCGGTTCCGGCCTGCACTCGTACGCCGGCATGTGAGCGTCCACTAGGCGGGTGGGTGCCGCGCCTTCGTCGGTCAGTCGTGGTCGGGCGGGTCGATCTTCAGGTTGCGCAGGAATTCCGGGTCGTCGTCGGGAGCCACCAGGTGGGGGCGCTTTCGCGGGGTCGCAGGCACGGGCTCGTCTCCGTTGGGACGGCCGTAGACCAGCCAGCCGATCGGGCCGACCAAGGGAACGAGCACGACCAGGGCCCACAGGCTCCGCGGGAGCTGGCGGACCTCGTGGGGATCCGACTGCGCGATCTCGATCAGGCAGTAGATCGCGAGCACGATGAGCAGGATCGCTGGTAGAAACCGCACGCTTGTCGACCTCCTGCGTCCAATGTAGCCGCCTGGCAGAGCCGCCGATTCGGCCCGGTCTCGGGGTACCCCACCGGTCGGTAGGGTCGGAGGGTGGATCGGGCTCGGTTGGTGGACGTCACCGACATCGTTGCGGCCGCGGACCGCATCGCAGCCTCGGTCCGGCACACGCCGCTCGTCTCGACGGACTGGGGGCGGCCCTCCCACCGCCTGTGGTTGAAGCCCGAGTCGTTGCAAGTCGGTGGCTCGTTCAAGATCCGCGGCGCCACCAACGCGGTAGCACAGCTGACCGGTGACGAGCGGGCCCGCGGCGTCATCACCCACTCATCGGGCAACCACGCCCAGGCGCTCGCGCGCGCCGCCCGCGCGGTCGGGGTCCAGGCGACCATCGTGATGCCCCGCCAGGCGGCCGAGGTCAAGCGGCTCGCGACCGAGGCCGCCGGTGGGCACGTCGTACTCGTCGACGCCTCCGAAAGGGAGTCGGCGCTGGCTGCGCTGCAAGACGAGACGGGCGCGGTCTTCATCCCGCCCTACGACTCCTTCGAGGTGATAGCCGGCCAGGGCACCGTTGGGCTGGAGATCGTGACCGATCTGCCCGACGTCGCCAGCGTGTTGGTGCCGGTGAGTGGTGGGGGGCTGATCAGCGGCGTGGCGGCTGCCGTCAAGGGGCTGCGGCCCGGGGTCCCCGTCATCGGGGTCGAGCCCGATCTGGCGGGCGATCTCGCCGAGGGCTTCGCGCGCGGAGAGCGGGTCGTCTGGGAGAGCGCCCGCACAGTCCGCACCATCGCTGACGGCCTTCGCGTGACCGGGGTGGGCGAGCACAACTGGGAGCACATCAAGGCGCTCGTCGACGACGTGGTGACCGTGAGCGAGGAGGCCATCCGGTCCGCCATGCGTGCGCTGCTGCTGCAAAGCCACCTCGTGGCCGAGCCCAGCGGAGCCGTCGCGGTCGCCGGCTTCTTCGAGTATGCCGACCGGATCCCGCCCGGTCCGTGCGTGGCCGTCGTCTCCGGTGGAAATGCCGAGCCTGCACTGTTGCGTGAGCTGCTGAGCCGGTGAGCCGGTGAGCCGGTGAGCTGTGGGTGGCTGGGTGGGCTGTGGGTGGCTGGGCTGGCTGCTGGGCTGGCGCGGCACCGACTACCCTGGACGGGTCCGTACGCCGCGCTCGGAGTTGCATGGTTGTGAAGATCTTCGCCCTCTACACGATGGCCCGCCTCGTGCTGTTCGCCGGCGTCTACGGCCTCATCTGGCTCGTGCTCTGGCACTGGGTCAGTTGGGACGTGATCAACGCCTTCGCGACCGCGCTGGCGGCGATGGTCATCTCCTCGGTCGCGGCCCTGCTCTTCCTGCGGGGAATGCGCGACGACCTGGCCCGCAAGGTCGCCGAGCGGGCCGACCGGGCCAAGGCGGCCTACGAGGCTCGTCGTGCCGCCGAGGACGACGACGCGGAAGCCGACTCAGACCACGTGTGACGCGAGCATGCCCACGAGCAGGCCACCGGCATACACAAGCTCGGTAAGGCCGGTGTCGCGGAGCACCGGGATCAGGTCGGGGCCGGCTGCACCGCCACGCACGACGGTCAGCGCCCGCCGGGCCAACGGCAGCGAGACGGCGGCCAGGATGGACCAGGCTGTGACCGTGACCATGAGCACCACGACAACGGAGTAGGCCACGGCGAGCAGGACCGAGTAGAACGCGCGCGAGCCGCCGGAGCCCATCACGACCGCGAGGGTGCGTTTACCGGTCGCCTCATCAGTGGGGATGTCGCGCAGGTTGTTGGCCACCAAGATGGCGCAGGCGAGCGACCCGACCCCGAGTGCGGTCCACAGCACGCCGTCCGAGACGCTACCGGTCTGCACGTAGGCCGTACCGATCACGGCCACCAGCCCGAAGAACACGAAGACGCTGAGCTCGCCGAGCGCGCGGTAGCCGTAGGGCCGCGGCCCTCCGGTATAGAACCACGCGGCCAGGATGGCGAGCGCGCCGACGACGGCCAGCCACCACCCCGATGTGACAGCGAGGATCAGACCGGCGAGGGCCGCCAACCCGAAGCACGCCAACGCCGCGCCGAGCACCAGCCATCAAAACCCTCGCCGC
>JBOHDU010000301.1:0-2282 GCA_050700615.1 Nocardioidaceae bacterium | reverse complement strand
GGCACACTGAACACAGCGAGCAGCCAGCCCTCTTCGAGACTTCCTCGGGGGCGCTCGAAGATGCGGCGGTCGCCTTCGTCGAGGATCTCACGGGCCTGATCCGACAACGCGTAGCCGGCTGCCCCACCGACGCGATGCCCGAGCAGGATCCCGCGCCGCTTCAGCCGGGAGATCGACGACCTGACTGCGGGCTCGTCGACCCCGAGCTCGCGCAGCAGCCGGATCAGGGTCGCCACACTCAGCCAGCCACCCGCCTCTCGCGCATAGAGTCCGTAGATCGTGACGATAAGCGCGCGCGGCTGCTGCCCACGAGCGTCTGCACGATCGTCGATCGTCGTCACAAGAGCACCATAGCGGCGGCAAGCCGCAGTGGCGTCGAGGTGTTGCGGACGCTTGACTGTCGTCAGGGAGAGGGAATACTGAGACGCAGTCGACTCCGACCTGAGGGGAACTCGATGCAGCTCACACCATCGGCACATCTCGACACGTTCTGCCGGGACAACCTGCCGCCGGTCGACAGCTGGCCGGAGTTCCTGTTCGAGCTCCCCGAGCTTCAGTACCCCGACCGCCTCAACTGCGCGACAGAGCTCCTGGACCACACGATCGAGGTTCACGGCGGCACCCGGCCGTGCCTGCTGTCCACCGCTGGCGAGCGCTGGACGTATGCCGACCTGCGGCGCCACGCCAACCGGGTTGCTCAGCTGCTCGTAGCCGAGATGCACGTCGTGCCCGGCAACCGGGTGCTGTTGCGCGGCCCCAACAACCCATGGCTGGTTGCCTGCTGGCTGGGTGTGCTCAAGGCCGGCGCGGTTGTCGTCACGACGATGCCGCTCCTGCGGCCGCGCGAGCTGAGCACGATCCACGACATCTCGCGTATCGATGTGGCGGTCTGCGACCACCGGTTCCTCAGCGACCTGCAGGCTGCCGACCTGGGCGGCGCCCCCATCCTCACCTACGGCGGTGACGGTGACGACGACCTGACCTTGCGCGCGAAGTCCTACGACGGAACGTTCACCGACGTCGAGACGGCCGTCGACGACGTGGCTCTGCTCGCGTTCACATCGGGGACGACCGGCCGCCCGAAGGCGACCATGCACTTCCATCGCGATGTGCTCGCCAACGCCGACACGTTTTCGCGACACGTGCTGCGGCCGACCCGCGACGACGTCTTCACCGGCACTCCTCCGCTGGCCTTCACATTCGGCCTCGGCGGCCTCGTCGTCTTCCCGTTGCGCGTGGGCGCCTCGTCATTGCTCGTCGAGAAGGCGACACCCGACGAGCTCGCCGACCACATCGCGGGCCACCATGTCTCGATCTGCTTCACCGCACCAACCGCCTACCGTGCCATGTTGGCATCGGGCCGGACCGAGCGCCTCGACTCCCTACGCCGGGCGGTCTCTGCCGGGGAGCACCTAGCGGCCAGCACCTGGCAGTCGTTCTACGAGGCGACCGGCGTGAAGATCATCGACGGCATCGGGTCCACCGAGATGCTGCACATCTTCATCTCGGCCGCGGACGACGAGATTCGGCCCGGGTCGACCGGTCGTCCGGTGCCTGGCTTCGCGGCGACCGTCGTAGACCGCGACGGCACACCAGTCCCGGCCGGCGAGGTCGGCAGGCTTGCTGTCAAGGGACCCACCGGGTGTCGCTACCTCGCCGATGAGCGGCAGCACGTCTACGTGCAGCACGGCTGGAACGTCACCGGTGACACCTTCGTGCGAGACGAGGACGGCTACTTCTGGTATCAGGCCCGCAGCGACGACATGATCATCTCGTCGGGCTACAACATCGCAGGGCCGGAAGTCGAGGAGGCGCTGCTGGCCCACGACGACGTATCCGAGTGCGCGGTGGTTGGTGTGCCCGACGACGCGCGCGGTTCGCTCGTCAAGGCCGTCGTCGTGCTGCGCCACGGCGTCACGGGTGACGACGTGAAGGCCAAGGAGTTGCAGGACTTCACCAAGCAGCAGATCGCGCCGTACAAGTACCCGCGCGTTGTCGAGTTCGCCACCTCGCTGCCGCGCACGAGCACCGGCAAGCTCCAGCGCTTTCGGCTGCGCGACGCGACCGCCACGACCACCACCAGGACGGCCGAGCGCTAGCTCGTGACCACAGTGGTCACGGCCTGAGGTGCCGGGCGATGATCGAGCGCTGTACCTCGGTTGCACCCTCGTAGATGCGCGGCGCCCGCACCTCCCGGTAGAGGTGCTCAAGCAGGTGACCCCGCTGCAGTGCGCGAGCGCCGTGAATCTGGATCGCCGCATCCACCACCAGCTGCGCAGTCT
>JBOHDU010000300.1:0-2345 GCA_050700615.1 Nocardioidaceae bacterium | reverse complement strand
ACCTGGTGGCGTCGTACGGGGGCTCCTTCTCCGGCGAGCACGGCGACGGCCAGTCGCGCGGCGAGCTGCTCTCGCGCATGTTCGGCGACGATGTGGTCAAGGCGTTCGGGGAGTTCAAGGCGATCTTCGACCCGACCAACCGGATGAACCCGGGCAAGATCGTCGATCCCTACCCGCTGGACACCAACCTGAGGCTCGGGGGAGATTGGGCGCCCCGGACACCTCAGGACCTCTACTTCCGCTTCCCGGAGGACAGTGGGTCGTTCGCCCAGGCCGCGAACCGCTGCGTGGGTGTCGGCCGGTGCCGGCAGCACAGCAACGACGGCCACCAGGTGATGTGCCCCTCCTATCAGGTGACCGGTGAGGAGGAGTACTCGACCCGGGGCAGTGCACGGCTGCTGTTCGAGATGATGCAGGGCCACCCTGACGGCACGGTTACCGACGGATGGCGCTCAACCGAGGTCCGCGATGCTCTCGACCTATGCCTTGCCTGCAAGGGATGCAAGAGCGACTGCCCGGCCAACGTCGATATGGCGACCTACAAGGCCGAGTTCCTTGCCCACCACTACGCGGGGCGGCTGCGCCCCCGCGCGGACTATGCCACCGGGTGGCTGCCAGCCGCAGGGCACGTCGTCAGCCGACTTCACCTGGCCGGGCCGGTCAACGCGCTCAGCCACGCACCACTGCTGAGGGATGCGATGCCACGACTGGCCGGTCTCGAGCCGAGAGAGGTGCCGCTCTTCGCGAGCGAGACCTTGCAGCAGTGGTGGGCCCGCCGAGCACCGCAGGAGCCTGGCGGCCGCGGCACGGTCCTGCTGTGGCCGGACACCTTCACTAACGCCTTCACCCCGCACATCGGCCAGGCTGCGGTCGAGTTGCTCGAGTCCGCCGGCTGGCAGGTGGACATCCCGGTGGAACCGCTGTGCTGTGGCCTCACCTGGATCTCGACCGGCCAGCTCGCCACGGCCAAGCGGCGCCTCCGCAAGACCGTGGGCCGGCTCGCCGAACACGTGCGCTCGGGCGGCTTCGTCGTGGGACTGGAGCCCAGCTGCACGGCAGTCTTCCGCAGCGACGCCGCCGACCTCTTTCCCGAGGATCAGGACGTGCAGCGGCTGAAGAGCAAGACGCTCACGTTGGCGCAGCTCCTCACCGAGCACACACCCGGGTGGGACCCGCCTCGTCTCGAGTCCGGGCTGCAGGCACTCGCCCAGGTGCACTGCCACCAACATGCGGTGCTCGGGTGGGACGCCGACGAGGAGCTGCTGACCAAGGCTGGTGTCGAGGTGGAGCACCTCGAGTCTGGGTGCTGCGGGCTGGCCGGGAACTTCGGGTTCACCGCGGGTCACGGAGACGTCAGCAGCGCCCTCGCCGAGCGCGTGATGCTGCCACGCATCCGCGCGGCTGGGACCGACACCGTCGTGCTCGCGGACGGATTCTCGTGCCGCACTCAGATCCACGACCTCGACAGCGGCGGTCGAGAGGCTCTGCACCTCGCGGAGCTGCTCAACGGGATTCGCTCGCGAGTGTCTCTCGATGAGGGCCCGCCCGAGTCCCGGCTGGGGGAGCGCCCCGATCCGCCAGGCCCCGGTGAGACAGCCGGCGTGATGGCAGCAGCCGGGAGTGCCCTGCTCTTTGGGGCGGCGCTTGCCTGGAAGCGGCTGCGGCCATGACCACGCGACGGGCACGTCGTGCACTCTGAGCCTCGACTGGGACTTTCCGATGGAGGAGGATGAATGGCAGACAACGTTGGTGACTACCTGTTGGCGCGTCTTCGTGAATGGGGCGTCGAGCGCGTGTTCGGCTACCCTGGCGACGGCATTAACGGACTGCTTGCCTCGTGGGGCAAGGCCGACAACGAGCCGAAGTTCATCCAGGCTCGTCATGAGGAGATGGCCGCCTTCGAGGCGGTGGGGTACGCCAAGTTAAGTGGGCGTCTCGGAGTGTGTGTGGCCACCTCCGGCCCAGGAGCGATCCACCTCCTCAACGGCCTGTATGACGCGAAGCTGGACCACGTGCCGGTCCTGGCCATCGTCGGGCAGACCAACCGCAGCGCGATGGGCGGCTCCTACCAGCAGGAGGTCGACCTGCTGAGCCTCTTCAAGGACGTGGCCAGCGAGTACGTACAGATGGTGACGGTCCCAGAGCAGTTGCCCAACGTGCTCGACCGGGCCATCCGGATCGCGATGTCCGAGCGGGCCCCAACGGCGATCATCATTCCGTCCGACGTCCAGGAGCTCGACTACACGGCCCCTGGCCACGAGTTCAAGATGGTGCCATCCAGCCTCGGCACGGACTGGCCGCTCACGGCGCCTTCCGACGACGCGATCAAGGCTGCGGCCGACCTG
>JBOHDU010000299.1:0-3690 GCA_050700615.1 Nocardioidaceae bacterium | reverse complement strand
ATCGCTCTGGCGTCTCTGGTAATGAATAGGTCGTCGGTTCGATTCCAACAGGCGGCTCCGACCTCGATTCCCGCCCTGACCTGGGCAGACCTCGCAGCGAGCCACGAGCTCAGGAGCGGAGCCTCCGCGTTGCGGCGGGTGGGTCGTAGGTGCTTGGTGCTGCGGGAGTAAGGGCCGATGGTCCCGCCCGGTTGCGACTGAGAGCCCTGTTGACAAGACCTGCGGTCGACAACCATCGAAGGTGACGACCAGACCAAAGGAGTCATCATGGCAGTCACCGAGGGACCGGACGGGATCGTCCAAGAGCGTCCCAGCACTATCGTCGTTGCCGTCGATGGGTCGGAGGCGAACGACGCCGCGCTCTCATGGGCAGCCGATGCCGCCACCCGTACCGGTGCCGGCCTGAAGCTCGTTCACATCATCGACGAGAACCTCCGGCTCAGTCCCTACTTCACCATCGGGTACCTCGAGCACGAGGCCCGCCGCGTCCTGACCGAGGCGCGCAAACGGGTCGAGCAGGTCGCTCCGGGCGTCGAGGTGCGCACGCGGGCGGCCTTCGGCCGACCGGCGACCAGTTTGGTCGAGGAGTCGGCAGACGCCGCCTTGCTGGTCCTGGGCCGACGTGGGCACGGGGCCTTCAAACGTCTTCTCATCGGTTCGGTCTCGGCCACCGCCGCCGGTCGTTCCACGGTACCGGCGGTCGTGATCCCGCGAGCCTGGGACATCGAGGATCACCGTAGAGCACCGGTGGTTGTGGGCATCGACGGCTCCTCACGCAGTGAGTCCGCGCTTCCGTATGCCGTGGAACTGGCCGCCACGCTCGACGTCGAGCTACGAGTCCTCTATGTCTGGGGCGGCGACCTGGCCTACAGCTCGGATACCGCTTTCGTCCGGGAGACGCTGGAGCGCTGGCGTGACGACGCGAAGGCGCTCGTCAACACGGCGGTGGAGCCGTGGCGTCGCAAGTACCCCGCGCTCACGATCACGCAACTAACCCAGCAGGGCCACGTGGTCGGCGCGCTCGCCGAGGAGTCCGAGGCGGCCCAAGCCGTCGTCGTCGGCGGCCGGCCCGCCGGTCGGATGCACGCCTTCATCGCGGGATCCGTCGCCTACGGCGTCCTGCACCACGCCTCCAGTCCGGTGATAGTGGTCCGCGGGCGGGCGTAAGCGCATCCCGGCGCCGAGCCCTCTGAACGCGACACCAGAGCGGCTGCTGACATGTCGAGTCGGGCGGCCTGACGAACGAGCCGACGGGCGGGAGCCTCACTGGTTTTCGAGCGCGGCCACCAGGTCTGTGTAGGCCTTGTCGAACTGGGATCCTGACACTGCTGGAGACTGCTGATTCGCCACCGCGGTGTATGCCTGCACGGTCGGCGCGGCGGCCAGACTCTGCAACAGATCACGGAACTGCTGTGCCGAAGAGCTCAGTTCCGCGGCGGAGGCGGCGTTGTCCGCGGGGTAGTCGATGTTGTCGGTGTCGGCCTTGAAGGCGTCCATCGCGGCTGCGAACCGCCCGTCGGCCGCTTCGATGCAGCTCAGTGGGCTCGATGCGGTGGGACAACCGCGGGCCTGGTTAGTGAACGACTGCGCCTGCACGGCGAGACGCTGGTGGGCCGCAGTCAGGTCCTCGAGCGCAGCCGTCCGCGATGCCGACGACTGGCCGTTCGCCACCAGAACAGCGAGGTAGGCGATCCAACCGAGCGTGCCGAGCACGATGAACGTGATGAGGAGTGCTTTCGCCCCGCTGGTGAGGATCAGTGGGCGGGCGCGCTGGGCCTGCGGCGAGCCATGTTGCGGGGTGCCGTAGCCGGCCGAGTAGGCGTACGTTGCGGGGTCACTCGGAGCAGCGGCGGAGGCGCCCGGTTGGTCCAGCGTGGCAGGGGCAGCACCCGATGGGGGCCCGGCCCAAGGCGATGCGGTGGTGGCGGGGCGGTCCCCGAACAACCCGCCCGGGTACGTCGACCCGAGCAGGAAGAGGTAGGCGTAGTAGCGCAAGGAGAACCGCAGCAGCGCTGTTGTCGCCAGGAAGATCGGCTGCGGGCTCCTACCTGTGACGAGCACGATGAGCCAGATGACGAACGACGCGACCGTCCAGCCGAATGTCACGACCCCGGAGAGGATTGCGGCCGGGATGGCCAGGAAGCCACGAAACAGCACGGAGAGCCGGTTGAGTCGGCCAGGTGGCGGCATCAGGACACGGATCGGGTAGGGATCTGTGGAGAAGCCGAAAGGCGGGTAGCGGTCGGTGAGCAGATAGAGGTAGCCGTAGACCTTGGCCTGGTAGATCAGGAAGTCCGACAAGAACTCGGCTGCCCAACCGGGCAGCCGCCCCATCACCAGGGCAGCGAACCAGCCAAGGACCAGGAGGATCTCGGCCGCGATCGAGAACGCCCACAGCACGATGACCTGGGGGATCAGTAGGAGCAGCCGGAATGCGACGCTCACCCGCCCCAGCCGGGAAGGCTCGTCGACGTCGAGCTGCGGCGTCGTGGGCGCGGCGCCGGAGGTGGCCGGCTGCGGCCCCTGGCCCGACGCGTACGCCGGGTAGGTCGGGTACGGCGACGTCGTGACGGCTGGAGGCGCCGGCGGAGCCTGGGAAGCGGATCGGGTGGTATCGAGCATGGCGCCGCGCCGGAGGCTGCTCAGCCCAGCTCCGGTGAGCCGCAACCGCCCCGCCGCCCCGACACCGAGCTCGCTGGCGGAGCCGGTTCCGGTCTCGATCGCCCCCACCACTGCTCCGACGGCCAGCCGTGACCCGTCGGGGTAGGTCGCAACCGTGATCTGGTCGCCGACCCGGACGATGCCGCGGCGGACACGCACCACACACCAGGCCGCGGTCTCATCCGCAAAAACGTCATAAACCTCGACAACGGTCACGAGGGCCGACTATGACCCACGACCTGCGATCGGTCAACCGATTCGGCCAAACTGGCGCGGACTCACGACGCCGGCAATCGTTCACCCCAGCGACCGTGCCGGTTCAGCCGTCGGTCTGCACGTGGCGCGTCACGAGGTCCGGACGGCGACGAGGCCGCTCAGCGTTCCCACGATCACCCGCGAGCCATGCAGTGTGGGGGTCGCGAAGTGCGGGCAGTTACCAACGGCGATCGTCCTCAGGGTGTGGCCCGTCGCCGGGTTCAGGCGCATCAGCCGGCCGTTGTCGATCGCCCAGAGGGCGCCTCCCCCGAGCACGGGCGAGGCGCCATACCCGACGCTGGAGTTGCGCCACAGGACATGAAGCCGAGGCCCACGCACGACCCTGACGGCACGCATGCCCTCGCTGCACGGCACGTAGATGGTGCGGCCGCGGGCCGCGGTCCCGCCCCACGATGAGCAGCCGGTCATCGTCGCCGCCTGCCCACCCCGGCCCCCGAGGTGGGAGCGGTGCAGCAGGTAGCCGTCTCCGGCCTTGCCGTCCACGAACACCCAGCGCTGGCCGAGGGCCGTGACGAGGATCGGGCCGGTCGAGCCGAGATCGAGGTCGGAGGCGTTCTCGCGCGCCCATGACGAGGGCGCGAACAACGACGTCACCCGGTTCCCGCGCAACTTCAGCACGCTGTCGCTCTGGTCGTACGGCGGACGGGTGGCCGCCCCGTTGCCGACACTGACGTAGACGTTCCCGGCCCCGTCGACCGCCGGGCCGGACGACGCCCAGATGCCGGCCTCCCGGCTGCTCGGTGTCCGGTAGAC
>JBOHDU010000298.1:0-6652 GCA_050700615.1 Nocardioidaceae bacterium | reverse complement strand
TCCCCGGGACCTAGCGAGATCAGCACATCGGGGAGCAGACCGGCGTAGCGGACATCGAGCCCGACGGAGCGCGGAACCGACCTCGACTCGTCGACCATCCGCTGCTGCATGAGCGCGGCCACCTGCTTGAAGGCGCGGTACTGCAACAGTCGTGCGAACAGGAGGTCGCGGGCCTCAAGCAGGGCGAGGTCGCCTTCATCGTCGAGCTCTGCCGACGGGAGCAGCCGCACGATCTTGAGGTCCAGCAACGTCGACGCCACCACGAGGAACTGGGTCGTCTGGTCGAGCTCCCACTCACCGCCTAACGCCGTGATGTGCTCGATGAAGTCGTCGGTGACCCTGGAGAGCGCTACCTCGGTGATGTCGAGCTTGTGCTTGCCGATGAGTCCGAGGAGAAGGTCGAACGGGCCTTCGAAGTTGTCGAGGTGGACCGCGAACCCGCCCCCTGCCCCCAACGTCTCGTCGTGCACGGCCGACTGGGTCACAGCCGTCACTGACCCTGCAGCCGTCGCACGAGGGCGCTGTCGCCGCCATTGGTCGCCGCGTCCTCGAGCACCAGATGGATCGCCTCCCGCACGAGTCGACCCCGGTCGACAGCGAGCCCATGCTCGCTGCGCATTCGCAGCCGGGTGTGCTCGATGGCCAGTAGCTCGTCGGCGGTCACGTAGACCGTGATCTTCTCGTCGTGACGTACTCGGCCGCTCGGCTGGCGAGCGACCCCGGACCGGTCGCCTGCCGCCGCAGGCTCCTGCCTCGCTGCCTCTTGTCCTGCTGTGGCCTCCTGCGCCGAGTCGGGCCGTGCTGAGGTGTCGTCGCGGCGCTGTCTCGCGGGCGGGGGCGACTCGTCACCCTCGGTGGGGCGGAAAAGCTCGTCCGCCCCCGGCAGGCTCACGCGTCGTGACACCGCGCGAGCACCTCCCTGGCGAGCTGACGGTAGGCATCGGCACCGGCCGACGCGCTGGCGTACTCCGTGAGCGGTTCGCCGGCGACCGTGGCCTCGGAGAACTTCACCGTGCGCCGGATCACGGTATGGAAGACGGCCTCGCCCCAACCGTCGACGAGGGTTTTGAGCACCTCGCGGCTGTGCAGGGTGCGCCCGTCGTACATGGTCCCGAGCAGGCCTACCATCGTCAGCTTGGGGTTGAGCCGCTGCTGAACCTTGTCGATGGTGCCTTTGAGCAAGGCCACGCCACGCAGCGCGAAGTACTCACACTCCAAAGGCACGATCACGCCGTCGGCGGCAGCGAGCGCGTTGACGGTCAGCAGCCCGAGCGACGGCTGGCAGTCGATCAGGATCACGTCGTAGTCACCAGCGGCCGGCGCGAGTGCCCGGGCCAGCACCTGCTCACGGGCCACCTCGTTGATGAGCTGCATCTCGGCCCCGGCGAAGTCGATGTTGGACGGCACCAGATCGACGCCTGGTACTTGCGTCTTCATGATGACCTCGTCGATCGGCGCATCGCTGCCCATCATCAGGTGGTAGATCGTGGTGTCGAGCGAGTTGGGGTTGATGCCGAGCCCCACCGTGAGCGACGCCTGCGGGTCGAAGTCGACGAGCAGCACCTTCCGGCCGTACTCAGCCAGCGCGGCACCGAGGTTGATCACGGTCGTCGTCTTGCCAACGCCGCCCTTCTGGTTGCACAACGCGATCACGGTCGCCTCGTGCTCGCCCGTGACTGGACCCGGCTCAGGGATGTCAGGCATCGGTCGGCCGGTCGGGCCCCATGTCACCGCCCGCCAGTCGACGCCTACGGCACCGCTCGGCAGGCTCGCTGTTGCGATCGCGCCCTGATCGGGCGCGGTGAGCTGCTCGGGGGTGGCCCCTTGCTCGGGAGCGGTCTGCCGGTCCGGAGCGGTCTGCTGGACCTGGGGGCCATGCTGCTCGAGCACCGTGTCCAGGACGAGCCAGGCCGGGTCGGAAACCGCGGGCAAGGCGGAGACGGCGGCGTCCGGCGTACCGGGATCGGCACGAACCGCGTCTTTGGCGACGTGCGGAGTCTTCGGTGGAGGGACGAACGTTGGCTCGCTCACGTCACGCCTTTCGTGGTTTGTCTACAGATCGGCAAATCGCCTGAGCGCTGCGACTCTAAGCGCATGTCTTCGCGGGTTACAAGGGCGGGTGAAAATCTGTGTACGAGCTCCCGCGGCGGATGCACACATGGCGATCCGGCTGGGGAAAACCGTGTTGACAAAGTCTCCTCCCAGCAGACGTCGGACGGAGGTGCGGTCGTGGCCACGCGTGACCACCAGGTCGTGACCGCTGAGGTCGTGACGACTATCCCCGTGCCCGAGGGTGGGCGGTCGCGTAAACCTCGCGGAGCTTCTCGACGGTCACCAACGTGTAGACCTGGGTGGTGGTCACCGAGGCGTGGCCGAGCAGCTCCTGCACTACCCGGATGTCGGCCCCGCCGTCGAGCAGATGGGTGGCGAAGGAGTGCCGCAACGTATGGGGAGAGACATCGACGGTGAGCCCGGCGCGCTCAGCGGCCTTCCCCAGCACCGACCAGGCCGATTGACGCGACAACCGGCCGCCACGGGCGTTCAGGAACAGAGCAGCGGACCCCGTGCCGTTGCCGACCAGATCGGGACGTGCCCGCACGAGGTATGCCGTGGCGGCCTCCCTGGCGTAGCTGCCCACCGGCACCACGCGTTCCTTGCTGCCCTTGCCCTTCAACAGCACGGTCGCCTGCTCGAGGTCAAGGTCGTCGACGTCCAGCCCGACCGCCTCGGAGATGCGCGCGCCCGTCCCGTACAGGAACTCCAACAGCGCCCGGTCCCGGATGCCGAGCGAGGTGTCGGGGACGGTCGCAGCCAGGATCGACTCGACGTCGGCGAGCGGCAACGCCTTGGGCAGCCGCCGGGACGGGGTCGGCGGATGCACTGCCGCCGCGGGGTCGACGAGGGTGAGCCCCTCGCGCAGCGCGAACCGGTGAAAGCCGCGCACCGCGACAACCGTCCGCGCGGCGCTGCTCGCCCCGAGCGGCTGGTGCTCCGCGTCTCCCTCGCGCAGTGAGACCAGGAAGGCGGTGACGTGTTCCGGCTCGACCGCCTCGACGGAGGCGACGCCGTGACCGGCCAGGAACGCGAGATAGCGGCGAAGGTCCCGCCGGTACGACGCGAGCGTGTTGACCGCAAGCCCCCGCTCGACCGCGAGATGGTCGAGGTAGGTCTGCAGCGTGCGAGTGACCGGTGTGATCAGGCGAGAACCTCGTCGAGGCTCCGGTAGCTCAGCGAGTGTGCCTCGGCGACAGGAGCATAGGTGAGCTCGCCCCGGTAGGTGTTGAGGCCCAACGCCAGCGAGTGGTCGTCGAGCAGGGCCTGCTGCCAGCCCTTGTCGGCGATGGCGGCGGCGTACGGCAAGGTGACGTTGGTCAAGGCGTAGGTCGAGGTGTGCGGAACGGCACCCGGCATGTTGGCCACGCAGTAGAACACCGAGTTGTGCACCCTGTAGGTGGGGTCGGCGTGCGTGGTCGGCCGGGAGTCCTCGAAGCAACCGCCCTGGTCGATCGAGATGTCGACCAGCACCGAGCCGGGCTTCATCCGCGACACGAGGTCGTTGGAGACCAGCATCGGCGCCTTGGCACCCGGCACGAGCACCGCTCCGATGACGAGGTCGGCGTCGAGGACCGCACGCTCGACTTCGTAGGTGTTGGAGGCGACGGTCTGCAGATGTCCCTGGTAGATGCGGTCGGCTTGCCGAAGCCGCTCGATGTTGCGGTCGAGGATCAGCACCTCTGCCTGCATGCCGAGGGAGATCGCGGCAGCGTTCATCCCGGACACGCCGGCACCGATGACGACGACCTTGGCGGCATAGACACCGGAGACGCCACCCATCAGCACGCCACGGCCACCACCTTGGCGCATCAGGTGGTAGGCGCCGCACTGGGGCGCGAGCCGGCCGGCCACCTCAGACATCGGAGCGAGCAGTGGCAGCGCCCCGTCGGGTGTCTGCACGGTCTCATAGGCGATGCCCGTGACCTGTTGCTTGAGCAGCGCGTCGGTGCACTCGCGCGATGCCGCCAGGTGGAGGTAGGTGAACAGCGTCTGCCCCTCCCGCATGCGCCGGTACTCCTCGGGGATCGGCTCCTTGACCTTCAAGATCAGGTCACCGGTGCCCCACACGTCCTCGGCGCTCGGAAGGATCTTGGCGCCCGCGGCGATGTACTCCTCGTCGGTGATCGACGATCCCACTCCGGCCTCCGCCTGCACGAAGACGTCGTGCCCTCGGGAGGCGAGTTCGTGCACCCCGGCCGGCGTGATCGCCACCCGGTACTCGTTGTTCTTGACTTCCTTGGGGACGCCGACCTTCATCGTTCTCACTCTTTCGCTTCGCCGGTGGGCCTGCATGTGAAACCTACTGCATCACGCGGCGCCGACGTCATGGGACCGGCTCATTGCACGGCCGGGCGGTGGCCGCCCTGGATCCGGGCTGAGGCCCCCGCCAGCAGCGGCTGGCGGTCAGGTGCTCGCGGGGTCTGGTGGAGACTGGGCACCGTGCCGTCGGGCCCACAGGGCAAGGGCGCCGGCGACCGCGAGGGAGTCCCGCACGGAGCCTGCGAGGATCGCATCGACGAGATCCGCGAGCCCGACCCACTCGCGGGTCATCTCGGCCTCCTCGTGGCAAGGCTCGAAGCCGTCCTCCTCGGCGGTGTACAGATCCTCTGCGAGGTAGATGCGCACCGCCTCCGTGCTGATGCCAGGAGACGACAGCACGTCGACCAGCACCGACCAACGGCGGGCTGCCAACTGTGCCTCCTCGCGCAGCTCGCGCTGGGCTGCGCCCAGCTCGGTCTCGGTCTCGACGTCGAGCAGGCCGGCGGGGATCTCGACCAGCCTTCGCTGCACCGGGTGTCGGTACTGCCGAAGGATGAGGACGTGGTCGGCCCCGGACGAGCCGTCGACGGCCAGCACCGCGACGGCACCCGGGTGCTCGAAGACCAGCCGCTCGAACGGCCTGTCGTGGCCGGGCCGCGTCAAGGTGTCACTGCGCAAGGCCATTACCCAGTCGTCGCGGAAGAGGTCGACCCGCTTGCTGACCGGCCAGGACTCCGGTGTGTCGGCGAGCGATCGTTGCATCAGACCGTCACATCGACGGCGGTGCGCCGCAGCCCTGTCTCGTCGACCGGAAGCCGGAGCTCGCGTTGCCGGGCGAGCGCCGCCGAGACCAGCCTGCTGAACAGCGGATGTGGTCGCGTGGGGCGGGACCGCAGCTCCGGATGTGCCTGGGTGGCCACGTAGTACGGATGCACGTCAGGTGGAAGCTCGACGTACTCCACCAGCTCGCGGTCGGGAGACTGTCCCGACACGACCAGGCCGGCGGTCTCGAGCTCAGCGCGGTACTTGTTGTTGACCTCGTATCGGTGGCGATGCCGCTCCTCGACCCGGGTGCTCTGGTAGGCGTCGGCTACGACGCTACCGGGGAGCAGCTCGGCCGGGTAGAGACCGAGCCGCATCGTCCCACCCATATCGCCGGCCCCAGCGACGATCTGCCGCTGCTCCTCCATGGTCGCGATCACCGGGTACGGCGCTGTCTCGTCGAACTCCGTCGACCCCGCCCCCTCGAGGCCGGCGACGTTGCGGGCGAACTCGATCACCATGCACTGCAGTCCGAGGCAGAGCCCGAGGGTGGGGATGCCCTGCTCGCGGGCGTAGCGGAGCGCACCGACCTTGCCCTCGATCCCGCGGACCCCGAAGCCACCGGGCACGCACACCGCGTCGACGCCGGCCAAGCTCGCGGCGGCACCCTCGGGCGTCTGACACCCGTCGGACACGACCCAGCGGATGTTGACCTTGGCCGAGTTCTCGAACCCACCCGCGCGCAGCGCCTCGACTACGGACAGGTAGGCGTCGGGCAGGTCGATGTACTTGCCGACGAGCGCGATCGTCACCTCCTCATCGGGGTGGTGGACCCGCTGCAGCAGCTGGTCCCATCGGGTCCACTCGACGTCGCGGAACGGCAGGTTGAGCCGGCGGACGACGTAGGCGTCGAGGCCTTCGGAGTGCAGCACTTTCGGTATGTCGTAGATCGAGGGCGCGTCGACGGCTGCGACGACTGCCTCGTCGTCAACGTCGCACATCAAAGAGATCTTGCGTTTGACGCTGGCTGGGATCTCGCGGTCTGCTCTGCACACGATCGCATCGGGCGTGATACCGATCGAGCGCAGGGCCGCGACGGAGTGCTGGGTCGGCTTGGTCTTGAGCTCTCCCGACGGGCCGATGTAGGGAACCAGCGACACGTGCAGGAAGAAGCAGTTGTCGCGCCCGAGGTCGTGTCGGATCTGGCGCGCAGCCTCCAGGAACGGCAGCGACTCGATGTCGCCGACGGTCCCGCCTATCTCGGTGATGACGATGTCGACGCCAGCCCGCGCCATCGCCCGGATGCGGTCCTTGATCTCGTTCGTGATGTGCGGGATCACCTGGACCGTGTCACCGAGGTACTCACCGTGGCGCTCCTTGGCGATGACCGCGGAGTAGACCTGACCGGTGGTGACGTTCGCCAGGTGGTCGAGGTCGACGTCGAGGAAGCGTTCGTAGTGCCCGACGTCGAGGTCGGTCTCGGCGCCGTCGTTGGTCACGAAGACCTCGCCGTGCTGGAACGGGGTCATGGTGCCGGGGTCGACGTTGAGGTACGGGTCAAGCTTCTGCATGTTGA
>JBOHDU010000297.1:0-9326 GCA_050700615.1 Nocardioidaceae bacterium | reverse complement strand
GATGATCCCGTCCTTGACGTAGACCTTCCAGGAGCACGAACCCGTGCAGTTCACGCCGTGGGTGGAGCGGACCTCCTTGTCGTGCCGCCAACGCTCACGGTAGAACTCCTCGGCCCCGCGCCCGTCTCGGCGATGCACCTCGCGGTAGTCGGCCGACGGTGCGCCGGGCGTGAAGAACTGGGCGTGTCGAAGCAGCGACTCGACAGCCTCGCCGCCCGGCAGCAGCGGCGCCAGCCCACTCCCGCCGTCGGACCGCACCGGCTTGGTCGTAGCGCGACCCTCAACGGGCCGCTGCGGTTCGATCATTCAACCACCCTCAACACACGCCAACGAGCTTCATCCGCTCGGTCCTGGACCGCTTCCACTCACGCTATCGGTATCGCGACCGATCGGCAGGCCACCCCCGGGCCACTCACCCATCAGGCTGGATGGCCGACCTCCGATGTCACAGGAACGGGCCGCGGACCGGGCCGGAACGACCG
This sequence comes from Nocardioidaceae bacterium, assembly GCA_050700615.1. GTDB lineage: Bacteria > Actinomycetota > Actinomycetes > Propionibacteriales > Nocardioidaceae > JBOHDU01. The sequence continues at coordinate 8,844 of JBOHDU010000297.1, read as the reverse complement.
GCGAGACACCGTTTGGTGCGCCGAAGGAGGGCTGGCACCCAGGCCCGAGAGCTCCTTACTCGCTGGGGCTCCCCTGATAGGCGCGCGCCATGTAGGTGACGAACTGGTAGACGCCGTCCTCCGCCGGCGCCAGCGGTCCAGGCCGGAAGTGCGGGGTATGCATGCCGCGCTGGGCCGACTCGCATGCCGACCAGTCCTGGCGGTTGGTCAGGTCCCAGAAGTCCACTGCGTACTTCGCGTCGAAGCCCTCACGCGCCATCGCCTCGGGGGGGAAGGCCCAGGAACAGGTGATCCGGGTGTGATCAGCATCGAGCGGCATCAGCACGTGGCTCATGATGTAGTCGGGGTGCAGGCTGATCAGCAGGTTTGGGATCACAGCGACGTACATCACCGTGCGGGCCTCTTGCTCGTCCAGCCGCGCCATCGCCAGCCCGGAGCTGCGCCCGTCGAGCGACATCGTGTCGGCATCGCTGCGCAGCTCCATCCATCCACCCACCCAGTCGCCGTCGGGCTCGAGGTTCTCGCCGCTCTCGGGCGGGCTGACCCGGCACAGCTCGGGATGGATCATCGAGCAGTGGTAGCACTCCTGGTAGTTCTCGATCACGACCTTCCAGTTGGCCGCCACCTCGTAGGTGTGAGACTCGGCGGTCTGTAGCGAGGCAGCGTCATACGGCGCCACGATGTCCTCGAGCTTGCCGACCCGGCTCTCGAAGTCGCCGTCCGCACCGGACGGGTCGACGAAGACCCAGCCGTGCCACTCCCGCACGGGCACCGGGTTCAGGCCGAGCGATTCCTTGTCGAAGTTGTCCGCGTCGCGAAAGCCTGGAGCTCCCCGCAGCGTGCCGTCGAAGTTGTAGGTCCACGAGTGGTAGGGACACACAATCGCCCGAGGCGTTGCCGTGCCCCCACAGGGCAGCAGCTCGTGGCCGCGATGCCTGCAGGCGTTCTCGAATGCGTGCAGCTCGCCGTCTGGGTCTCGAGTGAGCAGGATGCCGGTCTCGCCGGCCGACACGGCCGCCATGCTCCGCGGCGCTCGCACGTCGGTGGATCGCCCGACGCAGATCCAACCACTGAAGATGTGGCGTCGCTCCCACTGCAGGACTTCGGCATCGAGATAGGCGCCCCGGGGCAACATCCGGCTCGACCCGAACGGCAGCAACGAGCGGCTCAGCTCGGCCGGGTCCAACGGAGCGGGTGGCGATGCCTGCTGACCTACCGTGGCTTGTTTGAACATGCATTCAGGCTAGACCGGCCCACGCCTCACAGTAAAGGACTTCGAGCGAGGTGGCGACGCTGTCAGGCCTCGCCGGCGAAAACGTCGAGTCCGCGGTTGTCCTTGCGCTCGCCGCGGGTCAGCAGCCGGTAGGCGACGAAGCCCACCAGGACGGCGGTGAACGACGCGAACAGCAGCAGGCTGGCGATCGCGTTGAGTGCGGGGGTCGGCGCCGCACGGGCACTGTTGTAGATCTTGACCGAGACCGGTTCGGTGGTGGCGTCCCCGGACAGGTACCGCACGATCACGAAGTCATCGATGACATCAGCGAAGACGAGCACGGTGCTGGCGAAGATGGCCGGCACCAGCATCGGCAGCAGCACCCGGCGCACCGCCTTCAGCGGCGATGCACCAAGGTCGATCGCGGCCTCTTCGTACTGCCGCCCGATGGTGAGCAACCGGCTCCGTACGATCACCACAGGGTAGGACAGCTGGTAGGTGATCAGCCCCATCACCTGGCCCCAGGTGCCGAGCCGCAGTGGCGTCTGCAGAGCAGTCGCCACGAACAGCAGCGCAACGGCCAGCAGAATCTCGGGTAGTACGAAGGAGAAAAGCACGGCGACGTTCGCGCCGGCCGGAAGGCGTCCGCGCCACCGGTCGAGGCCGAGCGCCATCGCCACGCCGAGCGGGATCGTGATCACGGTGGTGAACACGCCGAGCTGAAGTGTGTGGATCACCGCGGTGTGCAGGCTCGGGTCGTTCCAGACCGACCGCAGCGGGTCGCTGTAGTACCAACGCGTGGAGAAGCCCTGCCAGACGGTACGTGAGCGACCGGCGTTGAACGAGAAGAGGACGGCGATGGCCACCGGAAGCAGGGACCAGACGATGTAGAGGATGGCGACCGTCAGCAGTACGCGAGGCTTGCGCCAGGGGCTCGACCACCACAGGCCGACCCGGTTTCGGGGGGTGGCGCGGCTCACGAGCGAACCTCTTCGCCGATCCGGCTGGTGCGCACGTAGATGAGCATCGGGACCATCGACACCAGCAGCACGAGCAGAACGAAGGCGCCGGCCTGACCGGTCAGGCCTGGCGTCAGCACCGAATCGTTGATCAGGTTGCCGACCATCGCCGTCTGAGGCGACGCCGACAGCAGGTCGTTGGTGAAGTAGTCGCCGAGCATGGGCAGGCTGGTCAGCAGCATGCTCATCACGACGGCCTGCCGGCTGAGCGGCCACGTCACTCGCCGGAACGCTTCCAGCCTGCTTGCCCCGAGGTCACGCGCCGCCTCCAGGGTGGCCCGCGGGATGCGGTCGAGGCCGGCGAACAACGGCAGGATCATGTAGGGGACGTAGCCGTAGACGAGTCCCAGCACCACCGTCGACGAGTGACCTGCCAGCCAGTTGACGTGCACGTCAAGCAGCCCGTCGAGGCTGAGCGTGCGGTTGACGAGCCCGTCGTTCTGCAGCAGGTTGACCCAGGCCAGCATGCGCATCATGTAGCTGATCCAGAACGGCGAGATGAGCAGCGCCAGCAGGACTCCCCTGCCCCGCCCGGCGCACCGTGCGGTGTAGTACGACACCGGATAGGCGATCACCAGGCACATGACGCTGGCCAGCCCCACATAGATCGCTGTCCTGAGCAGCGCCGGCCCGAAGAAGCCGCTGGCGCCGACGATGTGCTGCAGGACGTACTGGATCTGCGACACGTCCCAGTTCGCGGGGTTCCAGACCGGGACGGGTTGTCGCAGGATCGGGTCGACCTGCCCGAAGAGGATCGCCAGCACGACATAACCGGGAGCGACGAAGAGAACCGCAAGCCAGACGGTGCCGGGCAGAGCCAACAGCGGCCATATCAGGGGGGTACGCCGCCGCCTCTGCGGGTCAGCCACCGGCGTTGAACTCCTGCCAGATCTGGTGGTAGGTGCTGTCGGTGGCCGGCGGCAGCTCAAGCAGCCGGTAGCCGTTGGTGAAGTACTTCGAAAGCACGGTCGCCGGCTTGAGGTTCTTGGGGATGAAGCCGTCGGCCACCAGCTGCTCAGGATTGATGCTGTTCTGCGGCGGCTGGTAGCCGATGTACTTGAAGTTGGTGCCGGCGACCTTCGAGTCCAGCATGTTGTTGATGAAGTAGTGCGCCGCGACCGGGTTCTGGCCCTGCGCCAACACGACCATCAGGTCATTGTCGACCATGCCCTTTCCGTCCGTGGGGAACCAGTAGCGGAGGACGTCGGGAGACGTGCCCTTCGGGAGGTAGTAGACCGCGTTGACGACGTCGCCCGACCACATCTGGCACAGGCCGTACTGTCCGGCCGGCAGGTCGTTGTACATGGTGATGGTCACCTTGGGGTGGGTGACCGAGAGCAGTTTCAACAGCTCGGTGCGCATGTGCGCGATGTCGGACGCGTTCGTGGTGTTGATGTTGTCGACTCCGTTGCGCAGCAGCACCATCCCCATGCAGGTGTGCCAGTCGTCGATCACCGCGAGGTTGCCGGCGTACTTGGGGTCCCAGAACACGTCGTACGGGTTCTGGCGAGCGCCGACATCCTCCTTGACCATGTCGGTTCGCCAGGCGATCCCGGTGGTATAGACGGTGTAGGGCACGGAGTACCGCCAGCCCTGGTCGTACCAGGGGTTGAGGAACTGCGGCCAGAGGTTCTTGATGTTGGTGATGTAGTCGTGGTTGAGCGGCCGCAGCAGGTCTGCAGTGACCATCTTCCCCAGCGAGTCGTAGCTGGGCATGTACAGATCGAAGTTCAGGTCGCCGGACGCGATCTTCGTGAGCGCCTCGTCCTGGTCGTTGTAGGTGGAGACCTGGACCGTGACTCCGGTCGCCTTCTCGAAGCTCTTGATGACCTGCGGGCTCAGGTAGTCGGCGTAGTTGTAGATGCGCAGGGTGCTGCCGGCTTTGGGCTTGAGTCCGGACTTGATCGCAGGGTGCTTCGTGCTCAGCGGCCACTTGATCGGGTTGTCCGGGGCCGGAATACGCACCGCAGACGTGCCCGACGCATTCGACGTGCCACATGCCGACAGGAGACCCTGGAGGACAGGCAGTGATGCTCCGGCGAGCACGGCTCGGCCGAGAAACGCACGCCGACCGAAACCCGACCCCGGGGCGCCGGCGCTCGGAGAGGCTGCGGGCGGGCCCGCGTCGGGACCTGTGGTCTGCCAAGGCTCCATCGTCGACATCGAGACTCCCAAACCGCCGCGCCTGGTTCGTTGCCCGTCTTCACGAGACTCGCATAGACTGAACAATCAGTCAATGCCTTCGGCAGGAGTTGAACTCGTGATCCACAGCCCGACATCTCGGCCCGACGGGGCAGCCCCCCACATCGACCCCGAGCCGGCTTCGGCCGCACCGTTCGCCGTCCGTCCCGGTGTCGTCGCTGCCGTGATCGCCGCCGAGTCGAGCGCCTTCTTGGCCCGCCAGCCGCGGAGCCGGGCACTCATCGAGCAGGCCGGGAGCGTGCTCGCAGGCGGCGCGACCTCCAACTGGCAGATCGCCGAGCCCCAGGCGGTGTGGTTGAGCCACGGCAGCGGCTCCACCCTCTACGACGTCGACGGCACCCAGTATGTCGACTTCCACGGCGGCTACGGTGTCTCGATCGTCGGCCACGCGCACCCGGCCATCGTGGCCGCCGTGAGCGAGCGGGTACGTCGCGGAACCCACTTCGCGCAGCCGACGTCGGACAGCGTTGATGTGGCCCGCAACCTCAGCGACCGTTTCTCACTGCCGGTGTGGCGGTTCGCCAACTCGGGCACCGAGGCCACGATGGACGCCGTACACCTGATGAGGGCCGCGACCGGGCGGGATCGCATCATCAAGGTCGAGGGCTGCTACCACGGCCACCACGACTCCGTGCAGGTATCCGTTCTGCCCGAGTTCGACGAGATCGGGCCGGCCGACCGGCCGGTAGGCGTCGCCGGCAATACCGGGATTCCCGCCGCGATCCGCAACCTCGTGTGTGTGGTCGGGTTCAACGACCTGGCTGCGGTCGAGCGGGTGCTGACCGAACACCCCGACGAGATCGCCGGCATGATCGTCGAACCGGTGATGATGAATGCCGGCATCATCCATCCCGAGCCCGGCTATCTCGACGGTCTGCGCGCCCTGCTGCATCGTCATGGTGCGCTGCTCACGTTCGATGAGGTCAAGACCGGGCTCACGGTCGGCCCGGGCGGCGCCAGTGCGGTCTACGGCGTCACCCCGGACCTGATCTGCCTGGCCAAGGCGATCGGAGGTGGCATCTCCACGGCCGCGATCGGCGGGACCGAGGAGCTCATGGCGATGATCGCCGACGGGCGTTACGAGCAGGTCGGTACGTTCAACGGCAACCCGCTGGCGATGGCGGCAGCGCGGGCTACCCTGTACCAGATCCTGACACCCGAAAGCTACGACCACCTGGCTGCACTGCGGCAGCGGATGGTGACGGGAATCGAGGAGATCATCGACGCCCACAACCTCCCCTGGCACGTCGTCACCGCTGGGGCCAAGGGATGCCTGACCTTCCGGGCCGAACCGGTCCGCAACTTCCGGGACTTCCTGGAGATCGACGACCAGCTCGGCCAGGCACACTGGCTCGTGCAGCACAACCGCGGCGTCTTCCTGCCGCCATGGGGCAAGGTCGAGCAGTGGCTGCTGTCGGTGCAGCACACGCCCGACGACGTAGACCGCTTCGTCGGCAACGTGGCCCGACTCGCCGATCTCGTGACGACCGACCAGGAAGCGTAGGTAGGCGGTGGCGGCCGGCGAGCTGCGCCTGCGAGGGCTGCGGAAGACGTTCGCCGATGCGACCGCCGTCGAGGATCTCGACCTCGACATCGGAGCCGGCGAGTTCTTCTCACTGCTCGGATCCTCCGGCTGCGGCAAGACCACGACGCTGCGGATGATCGCCGGCTTCGAGGAGCCCGACAAGGGCCAGATCCTGCTCGACGGGCGCGACCTGACGAACGCCCCCCCGCACCGTCGGCCGGTCAACACCGTCTTCCAGTCTTATGCCCTGTTCCCCTTCCTCACCGTCTGGGACAACGTCGCGTTCGGGCTGCGCTACCAGTCCGCGGGCAAGCAGGACAGCCGGCGGCGCATCGGTGCCGCACTGGAGCTGGTCCAGCTCGCGTCGTACGCCAAGCGCAAGCCGCATCAGCTGTCCGGAGGCCAACAGCAGCGCGTTGCCCTCGCGCGTGCTCTCGTGCTCGAGCCCACCGTGCTGCTGCTCGACGAGCCGCTCGGCGCGCTTGACGCCAAGCTCCGCAAGCAGCTGCAAGGTGAGCTGCGCTCGATCCAGAAGTCGGTCGGCACCACCTTCGTCTACGTCACACACGACCAGGAGGAGGCGCTGACGATGTCCGACCGACTCGCCGTGCTTCGCGACGGTCGCGTCGAGCAGGTAGGCACCCCGAGCCAGGTCTACTCATTCCCCACGACGGCCTACGTCGCGGGCTTCATCGGAACCGCGAACCTCTACGACGGCGTGGTCGACAAGGTCAGCGAGGGGCTGGCGACCTGCCGGGTCGGGTCGTTCGAGATCAGGGCACGCGCTCGCGACGGCGTCACCGAGGGCGCAGAGGTGAGCATCACCTTGCGGCCGGAGCGGGTCGAGCTGTTCCCCCCGACCGCGACGCACTCCGCCGAAGGCAACTTCTACCAGGGTGTGGTCAGTCGACTGGTCTTCTTGGGTTCGCAGACCCAGGTCGTGCTGCAGGTCGGTGACTGTGCGATCGTCGCCGAGCTTCCCAACATCCATGGCGAGCCGCCAAGCTGGCTGTGTGAGGCGCACCCCCTGTGCATCAGGATCTCGACCGACGCCGCCCAACTGTTGCGACGCGACTCCAGTGTGGGCGCGGCGGCGCCCGCCGACCCGCTGCACTGAGGCCGCGCGACGGGGTCCGGCCGACCTCGTCAGCGCCTCTTGGCGCGCCAGTCGAAGCCCAGGGCGCTCGCCGCGAACGTCATCGCGATCCGTGATGCACGTTCGGGATTCACCGCCGGGTCCTCGAGTGCCACCTGGATCGAGAGCCCGTCCAGCAGTGCGGTGAAGGTGACCGCGAACTCCTCACCGTCGGTGGGCTCGATCTCCCCGGCCCGGACGCCGTCACGCACCACTCTCTCCACCGTCGAACGCCACCGCTGGTCGAGCTCCACCCGGTCACGCTTGACCTCGGGGTGGCGGAAGGCTTGCGCCCACAGGTCGAACCACAGACCCCACGCCCCCGGCACCTCGTCCTGTCCCTGCGGGATGCACGTGAGTGCCACCAGAGTCTCCAACCGCTTCACCAGGGAGGGTGTGCTCGCGAGCAGCTTGTCGGCGGTCGCGTAGAAGGACTGCTCGGAGTATCGCAGCGCCTCGGTGAGCAGCCGGTCCTTGGTACCGAAGTAGTAGATGACGAGTGCGGGACTGGCACCGACCCGGTGGGCCACGTCGGCGATCCTGGTGTCGGCAAAGCCGCGCTCGGCGATCAGCTCGGCGGCGGCGACCAGCATCTGATCGCGCCGCTGGTCTGGTGCGGGCTCAGTCATGGTCTGTCCAGGCATGGTCCATCCTGAGTTTCTGCAGTGGCTTGTCGAAGGCTAACACGATCCTTAGACTGAACAGTCAGTCAGCCCCTCCGAAGGAAGGCGCGCCCATGACCAGCTCGTACGACGCAATCGTGGTGGGAGGCGGGCACAACGGCTTGGTCGCCGCCGCCTACCTCGCCAAGGCGGGCCGGCGAGTCGTCGTGCTCGAGGCTCGGGCCACCACCGGCGGCGCAGCGACAACCGAGAGGCCGTGGCCCGACCTGCCTGACGTCTCGGTGACCCGGCTGTCCTACGTCATGAGCCTGATGCCGCAGCGCATCCTCTCCGACCTTTCGCTCGAGCGCTACGGCTACCGCGTGCACCCCATGGGCCCCTACTACCAGGCCTTTCCTGAGGGTGGCTCGCTCACGATCTACGACGATGATCCCCAGCGCACCTACGAGGAGATCCTGCGCTGGTCCAAGCACGACGCCGCGGCCTGGGAGCCCTGGAACGAGTGGCTGGGGAGTATGGCCGACGTGCTCGGCCCCTTGCTCCTCACCGTTCCCCCCAAGCTCGGCTCGCACCGGCCGGGCGACCTGGCTGACCTCGCTCGCCTGGTCTGGCGCAACAAGGGGGTCGACACGCGGACCATCGCCGACGTCACCCGGCTGATGACGCTCAGCATCGCCGACCTGCTCGACGACTGGTTCGAGTCCAAGGAGGTCAAGGGCGCCCTTGCCGTCAACGGCGTCATCGGCACCTGGGCCGGGCCCTACGAGCCCGGCACGGCGTACGTCATGGCACACCACTCGATCGGCGACGTGGGCGACGGTCAGCTGGGCAGCTGGGGTTACCCGGAGGGCGGCATGGGCGCCGTATCGGCCGCAATCCGCAAGAGCGCGGAGGCATCCGGGGCAGAGGTGCGGACCGACGCCCGGGTCGAGCGGATGCTCATCGACGGCGGTCGGGTGACCGGAGCCGTGCTGACCGGGGGTGAGGAGGTGCATGCGGACACCGTGGTCACCACCCTGCATCCGCGCACCGCGTTCTTGGACCATGTGGGAGCCGCCGAGCTTCCCGACGACTTCGTCACCGACATCGAGAGGTGGCGGTCCCGCAGCGGCGTGGTCAAGATCAAC
>JBOHDU010000296.1:0-22892 GCA_050700615.1 Nocardioidaceae bacterium | reverse complement strand
AAGGCCGCCGGCAGGGTTCGCATGGAGGGCAAGGACTACGTGATGTCCGACGGCGACGTCGTCGAGTTCCGCTTCAACGTGTGAATCAACGCGTTTGAGCAGGTCAGAGGGGGGTGTGGGTGCTCCCAGTCCGCACCCAGTCCGCAAGATTTCAGCGGGATGGGCTCGATCAGCGTGCTTCGGCGGCCGAATAGCTGGCCTCCCGCCACCAACCTGGCACGTCCATGACGTGACCCTTTGGCGGCGAAAGACGCAGCTTCGGGACCGAGCGGATCGCGGCAGGAGCCAGTGGGGGAGGAGACCCGGCGACCTGGACTCTGAGGATCTCCGGCCGACCGGGTCGAGCCGCTATTGTCACTTGTGACAATTCCAATTCCAGTCACCTGCGAGGAACATTGATTGGTGGCCGATCGCCAGCGGGGGAGACGATGACGGAGTTGAGCGACCCGACCGGCGCTGAATCGTCGTTCGCGGAATCCGCGGACGCGCCCTCAGCCATACGCGAAACCTTCACGTCGCTGGCGTCGGTGTTTCGCAATCCGCGACTTCGGAACATGCAGTTGGCGCTGGCCGGCTCGATGCTCGGTGACTGGGCCTATGCAACTGCCGTTGCGGTCTTCGCATTTTCGGTAGGCGGCGCCAAGGCGGTCGGGCTCTACTACACCGCCAGGCTCGCATTGATGGCGATCGCCACCCCGTTCCTCGCTGCCCTGGCCGATCGGCTGGACCGGCAGCGGTTGATGATCGCCTGTGACCTGATCCGTGCCGCTCTGGTAGTTGCGGCGGCCGCCTGTCTCTATGTCGGTACGCCGTCGTGGCCGGTGTTTGTCCTTGCCGGGGCCGCGTCCTTGGTCGGCTCCATCTTCCGGCCTGCCCAGAACGCGTGGGCCCCGTCCCTGGCCGACACAGCCGAGGAGTTGACGGCCTCGAACGGCGCGTCCAGCACCTTTGAGAGCCTGGCCTTCTTCGCCGGGCCTGCGATCGGTGCGTTCTTGCTCACCATCGCGAATGTCCCGACGGTCTTCCTTGTCAATGCTGGGACCTTCCTCTGGTCCGGGGTCCTGGTCGCTGCCATCCGGGTGGTCAAACCCTCGGAGCGGGCGCGGCGGACTGAGGTCGACTCCGAAGGATCCGCGAGGACCGGCTTGCTGAAGGAGATCACCGCCGGCTTTGGCGCGTTCGCCGGGGATCGCAACGCCGTGATGGTCGGAGTCCTTGTCTGCGTGCAGACGATCATCGCCGGCGCTATGGCGGTCTTCGCCATCGTTCTCGCAGTCGAGGTCCTGCACAGTGGCTCGAAGGGCGTGGGCTACATCGACTCCGTGTTCGGTGTGGGTGCCATCGTCGGGGGTTTCGTCGCGATCGGCCGTGCACGCAAGCGGCGGCTCGCCACTGACCTGTCCTCAGGGGTGCTCCTGTGGTCGATCCCGATCGTGGCTCTGTGGGTCTGGCCGTCGGTGCCCATGGTGTTCGCCGTTGCTCTGGTGATGGGTTTCGGCAACCCACTCGTGGACGTGAACTTCGCAACGATCCTGCAGCGGATCACTCCCGACGAGCTGCTCGGCCGGGTGTTCGGAACCCTCGAGGGCGCGCTCCTGGGCACCATGGCGCTGGGCTCTCTGCTCATGCCGTACCTGATCGGCTGGCTCGGTCTGGGGCGAAGCCTCGGACTCCTCGGCCTCGCCGTGGCGGTGCTCGTGCTCCCGTGGCTACCGAGGGCATTTCGTCTTGATCGCGAGCTCGCCGTACCTGCCGGGGTTCCGCTTCTCAGGGGCATCCCGATGTTCGCACCGCTGGCCCCTTACACAGTGGAGAGTCTGGCGCGCAAACTGCTTCGCGTGGAGGTGTTGGCCGGTGAGGTAGTGGTTCGTGAGAGCCACGAGTCGGACCGCTTCTTCGTGATCGAGTCCGGGGCGGTCACAGTCAGCCATGGCGACGTCGTCGTACGTGAGGAGCAGGCCGGCGACTTCTTCGGGGAGATCGGGCTGCTGCGAGATGTCCCGAGAACGGCCACGGTCACCGCCGCTTCCGACACGGTTTTGCAAGTCCTTGAGCGCGAGGACTTCCTCGCCGCGGTGACCGGTCAGGACGAAGTCCGGACGGCTGCCGACCAGATCGTGGCGCGGCGGATCGCCGTCTGATGGCGAGCCTGGCCTGCGCTCGTTGCTCGGCCGAGCAGGCGCCCGGAGCGCGCTTCTGTCATCTGTGCGGCGCTCCGGCTTCACCCGAGTGCTCCTCGTGCGGGGCAGAGCTGATGCCCGCGGCCAGGTTCTGCAGCGTCTGTGGGGCGGTCCAGCACGCCGGGGACACTTACGGACCCCCGGCTGTCACCCCGGTGAGCGTCCGGAAGGTGACCAGTGTCCTGTTCGGCGACCTCGTCGGCTTCACTTCCCTCTCGGAGTCGCGAGACCAAGAAGATGTCCGGGAACTGCTTTCTCGCTACTTCGATGAGTGCCGGCAGATCATCAAGCGGTACGGCGGGACGGTGGAGAAGTTCATCGGCGACGCCGTGATGGCGGTGTGGGGCGTTCCGACCTCGCATGAAGACGATGCCGAGCGTGCCGTCCGGGCAGGTCTCGAGTTGGTCAACCGGGTTGCTGCGCTCGGCGAGGACATCGGTGTCGCCGATCTGGCGCTGCGGGTGGGCATCGTGACCGGCGAAGTCGCGGTGACGCTGCACGCCGAGGGCGAGGGCATGGTGGCCGGGGACCCCGTGAACACCGCCTCCAGGGTTCAGTCGGCTGCCGAGCCCGGGCAGGTCTGGGTTGACGAGAACACCCGACTGGCCACCGCTGCCGCGATCACCTACGTCGACGCGGGCAGTCACCTGCTCAAGGGCAAGGTCGACCCCGTCCCGCTGTGGTCGGTGCGTGCGGTGGTCGCAGCAGTGGGCGGAGCACAGCGTGAGGACGGACTCGAGGCCGGCCTCGCCGGTCGCGATCGGGAGCTGCGGTTGGTCAAGGAGTTGTTCCACGCCAGTGAGGAGACCAAGAGACCGGCTCTGCTGATCGTCGACAGCGAGCCAGGGGTGGGCAAGTCTCGCTTGGGCTGGGAGTTCTTCAAGTACATCGACGGCTTGACCACCGAAATCGTGTGGCACTCCGGCCGATGCCTGGCTTACGGCGAAGGCGTGGCGTTCTGGGCGGTCGCGGAAGCTGTCCGTGTGAGGTTGGGTCGGGCCGACCTGAGCCCCAATGCGGATTTGGACGAACGCATCGACGCCGGTCTGGCCTTGCATGTTCCCGACGAGGCCGAACGTGACTGGATCCGGCCACGGATCGCCGCATTGCTTGGCGCGAACTCCGACGCATCCTTCGCGCGCGAGGATCTGTTCGCGGCTTGGGCCACGTTCTTCGAGCGCGCTGGCCACGGTGATCCGGTGGTACTGCTCATCGACGATGCGCAGTACGCCGACGACGGCCTGCTGGCCTTCGTTGAGCATCTGCTCCTAGCCTCGTCGTTCGGGTGCATGATCATCTTGTTGACCCGCCCGGGCCTGGTCGAGCGGCAGCCTGTGCTGGCCAGCAACCGGCGTACGACGTTGATCCATCTGGCGCCCCTCGAGCCGACGGAGATGTCCCGCTTGATCCGCGGACTGATCGCGGGTGTGCCGGCGGAGATCTGCGATGCGCTCGTGGAGCGCGCCGATGGTGTCCCGCTGTACGCCGTCGAAACGGTCCGGTCCATGATCGACCGCGATCTGGTGGTGCCGCGTGGAGGGCAGTACGTACTCGCCGATCCGACTGCCCTCGACCTGGGTTCGCTGGCCGCACCGGCCTCGTTGCAGGCGCTGGTCGCCGCCCGGCTCGACGCGTTGTCCGAACACCAGCGGCGAGTGCTCAACGCGGCCGGCGTGATCGGGCCGACCTTCACCCGCGAACAGCTCCTCGGTCTGGTGGATGAGACGGCCGACATCGACGGAGTCCTCGACTCGCTGGCCCGGCTCCAGATGATCCGCCGCGACACCGGGCACCTGAGCTCGGAGTTCGGTTCCTATCGGTTCGTGCAAACCGTCGTGCGTCAGGTTGCAGAGTCGACCTTGTCGCGTCGAGACCGCAAAGCACTGCACCTCGCCGTCGCTGCACAGCACGACGAGGACAATGAGGCCACCGCGGACCAGGCGCCGGTGGCCGCCCAGCACTACCTGGACGCGATCTCGGCGGTCCCGGGCGACCCTGACGTGGCCGATCTTGGGCTCGCCGCCGCCCGGTTGCTCAGCCGCGCGGCCGCCCGAGCGCAGGCACTCGGTGCACCCGGCGAGGCGGCCGGACACCTTTCCCTGGCTCTTGAGCGCGTCTCTGAGCCAGCAGAACGAGCGCGCCTACTCGGTGAGCTGGCGCGTGCGCAGTGCGACGCGGGCCGATACGACGAAGCCGCGGTCGCGGGAGCGCAGTCGGTTGAGGCATTCGCCCTCCTCGGTGATGATCTCGCGGCCGCGATATCGGCCGCAGCCGAAGGTGAGGCATTGCATCGGAACGGGAGGAGCGCCGAAGGGGTCGCCATCATGGCGCCGCGCTGGGAGGCACTCCAGCGTCGCCCCGAGGCAGCCCACGCGCTCCTGACTCTCGGCACCCCGCTGTCGGCAGCGATGGCCGCGCTGGGACAAGAGAACCGCGACGTCGTGGAGACCACGATCCAGCTCGCCGAGGCGCTCGGCGACCCGTCCGCGCTCTGTGAGGCCTTTATCGCTCTTGCCGACGGATACGCGAACCGCGGCGCGATCGCCCTGGGCCGGGTCCTCACCGAGGCGAGCGCGGACTTGGCGCGGCGGCACCGACTTCCCGCACCGCTGGCGCGTGCCTTGGTGAACCTGATGGCCGACACGATGCAGTACGACGTGCACCAGGTCGCAGAGATGGGCATCGAGGCGCTGGAGGTTGGCCGCCGCGCGGGGGTGCTGACACTGAGCTCCCTCGCGGAGGGCAACTTGATGCTCGCCCGGTGGCTCAATGGTGATTGGGCTGGGCTCGACGACCTGTTGGAGTCTGCGATCGCGATGCCGGAGGACTTCAACCGGGTGGCCATGGATGCGATCTCGGTCCTGCTGGCGCTGGCGCGAGGCGAGGCCGAAGTCGGGTCGGTTCCCGAACGCCCGAGTCCCGACAGGCAGGCCCACCGTTCCTGGATCTTCTTCGGCGATGCGGTGCGAGCTGTCGCCGAGGGCGACCTCGCCTCGGGCGTGTCCAACGCCCGGCACGCGGTAGAAATCCTGTACGGGTTCAGTGGCTACTACGACGACTTCGTTCTGATGTGGCCCGTTGCCTTCGAGTTCGCTCGCCTGACCGACGACGGCGAGGCACTCAACTCGCTCGCCGAGTTGATCGCAGGCGGCAACGCGGCCGGGATGAGGATCTCCGTGCGGGCAATGGCCCAGCACTCGCGAGGTGTGATCGCGATGAGGAACGCGGACGACGCCTCGGTAGAGGAACCACTGCGGGCCGCGATCACGCTGTACGCACAGTGGGGCACCCCGCTGCATGAAGCTCGCGTCCAGGCGGATCTTGGCACGTGGCTCCAGCAGGTCGGCCGTCTTGAGGAAGCTGAGCCGCTACTCGCCGCGGCGCGGGCGACCTTCGAGGGGCTGGGCGCTACCGGCTGGCTCCAGCACGCGCTGCCGCTTGACTCCCACTCGACTGGGCCCGGGTTGGGATGATCGACGATGCAGTCCGCTCAGTGCCATGCCTCGGCCCGCGCGATCGGGCCGATGTGCGGACGAGCGGACGAGCGGTCGCTCTAGACTGAGGTGAGGCCCTGGGATTCCCTCGGTCTCTAGTCGCGATGACACGGAGGGGACATGAGTTTACGGGACGCAAAGGTGGAACCAGCAGTGCCGGTGGCTGACATGACCCTGGCACGGGAGTTCTATGAGACCAAGCTCGGGCTCTCAGACGGCCGGCCAATCTTCGACGGCGGGATCACCTACCAGTGCGGAGGGGGACGCGAGATCCACATCTATCCCTCGCCCGCCAACGCCGGTAAGTCAGGCAGCACGGTCGCAGCCTGGGAGGTCGTTGACATCGAGAAGACGGTGGACGAACTGACCGCCAACGGCGTCACCTTCGAGCACTACGACACTGATCGGCTCACGACGAACGAGAAGGGGATCGCCGAGTTGGGCGACGAACGCGTGGCATGGTTCAAGGACCCCGACGGTAGTACTCATGGCATCGTCCAGCTCTGACGCCTGAGTCGAGTCCCAACCCATAACGCCTCCTCACATGGCCGCTGTCCGACGACGGATCCGTCGACGAGCGGCACGTCCCGCCGGTCGATCGGGCCGATGTGCGGTCGCTGAGCACAGTGCTCATGGGCACCCCATGTGAGGGTGGTGGTGCGGGCGAGGGTCGTGAAGCCAAGGGACTCGTAGAGACGACGCGGGGCCGGGTACGCATCGACGCCACGTGGACCGACGACCGATTGAGTCGCGCCGACGTCACGGGCTGCCGACATGACCGCTGAGCAGACCGCCCGGGACAATCCGCGCCGTGCGTGGCCGGGGCTTGTGCCGACTGGTTCGAAGAGCACACTTTTGGACCGGTCGTCGAGCCAACCAAGCGCGAACGCGGCGGGGCTGCCGTCCGGCGCGCAGACGACCAGATCGAGTTCGGGTCGATAAATGCTGACACTCGTCATCTCACGGTACTTATCAAGCGTGAAGCCGCTGGGCGGCTCGTCGCCGGTCACAGTCAGTCCCAGTAGGCCCTTGATGCGAGCCGGTGCCCACGCCTGACGGTGCGCGTCCACGCGCGCGTGTTCTCCCGCGATGTTGGCAGGAACGATGGAGTACCGCGACGGCAGGATCGGCTGGGCAATCCGGTCCAGGACCCGATGTTGGAGCAGGAAGAACGGGACCACCCACCTCATGCGCGTCCTGCGCCCGCACGGTGTCAGCCATCGGGGCGTCAGAGACGAGACTGATCGTGCCCCGCGGTGCGGCCGTGCGGATGACGACCGGCGACCGGGCGTGCGCGAACGCGACGGCGATACCGCGACCGAGTCCTCTGCTGGCGCCCACGACCATGGTCGGCCCGGCCGCCCAGAGGCGGGTGTGCTGCTCATGAGAGGGCTCCTTCATGGATCGCCCGCAGCTCAGCCGCGGGTGCGGGCGGCGCGGCGGCCGTGCGTCGGGGAAGGACGAGAGCGCCGACAAGGACGCCGACCGCCGCGATGCCAGCGCACACCCAGAAGGCCCAGTGGAGTCCGCCGGTCAGCGATGAGGGCAGGCCATGGCCGCGGGCGAGAAGCGTCGCCGTGTGGCTGGTCGCTACCGCCGAGACGATGGCGACCGCCAGCGCGCCACCGATCTGCTGCGACGTGTTCAGCAGCCCCGATGCGAGTCCGGCGTCCGAGTCACGGACTCCGGTCAGCGCCGCGATCGAGGTCGGGATGAAGGCGAATGCTGTGCCGGCGCCGACGATGAACAGTGGCCCGGACAGGTTCCCCCAGTAGTGCCCGTGCACGCCGGCCGCCGTAGCCCAGGCGATCCCTCCACCGATGGCGGCCATGCCGAGCGCCAGGATCGGACCGGGCCCGACCTTGCCGACCAGCCATTGGGACACGCCCGCCAGTGCAATCGACGTCACGGAGGTCGCCGTCCACGCGAATCCCGTCTGCAACGCTGAGTAGTGGAGCACCTGCTGCATGTAGAGCGTGCCGACGAATACGAACGTGAAAAAGCTGCCGCCGAGCAGGAACCCGCCCAGGTTCGCGCCGGTGATGTACCTCGACCGAAACATCCGCAGCGGCAGCAGCGGAGCGTCGACACGAGCCTCTATCACGACGAACGCAACCAGCAGCGCCGCCGAACCGATCAGCGTCGCAGCAGTCTTCGCGCTCGACCAACCATCCGCCGGGGCGGTCGAGATGCCGTAGACGAGCAGCAGCAACCCAGCGGTCACCGACAGCGCACCGAACGGGTCGAACCGCATTCGCGCGCTCTCGCCGTCCGCCCGCGCAGCGCGGCTCTCCGGAACGACCCGAGGCGCCAGCAAGAACGCCGCGGCCCCGATCGGCACGTTGAGGAAGAAGATGAACTCCCAGCCGGCGTACCGGGTGAGCACACCCCCGGCGATCAGCCCAAACGTGGCGCCACCCGCGCCGAGCCCGCCCCAGATGCCGAGTGCCTTGTTACGTTCGGTGCCTTCGGCGAACATGCTCATCACTATGGACAGCGCCGATGGCAGCAGGATCGAAGCACCGGCGCCCTGCGCCCCGCGCATCACGATGAGGAAGCTGTCCGAGGTGGCGAGAGCGCACGCGAGTGATGCCACGGTGAACAGCCCGAGCCCGGCCATGAAGGTGCGCCGTCGCCCCAGCAGGTCCGCCGCTCGGCCGCCGAACAGCATCAGGCCGCCGAAAGTGATGCCGTAGGCAGTGATCACCCACTGCAGGCCGGACTCGGAGAAGTGCAGGTGCTGCCCGATGGTCGGGAGAGACACGTTCACGATCGTCAGGTCGACGATCGTCATGAAGTAGGCAACCGCGAGCACTGCGAACGCTCGCCATCTGTGGGTGGTGGTCGGCGCTGGCGCCAGCATGGTGGTCACGGTCTGCGTCCTTTGGTCGGGTGAGTGCATACCCGTCTGACGCAGCGCCGGCCGCGCTGTCATCGTCGGTGCCGCCGGTCTACCCGACCGGCGGCGCCAAAGTCATCGCGCGCAGCGTCAGGGACTCCTTGCCAGTGTTGCGAACTCGCTCCGCCGGCAGCCCGGCGAACGTGACCATCGCACCGGGGCCGAACCGCGCGGAACCGCCACGCCTGCAGACGACCTCGAGATCCCCCACCTCGACGAGGATCAGTCCGGTCCGCAAGCAGTCCGGAACCGGGCTCAGCACCTCGCCCGGCGCGAGGACAACGGTCCAGAGCCGGATCGGAGCAGAAGGCATCACAACGTCGGCGGCAGCTCGAACAGGCCGAACAGCTCCGCCGTCCGGAACAGCGACAGCTCGCGTACTCCGCTCGGCGTGATCTGGACGACCACGATCCCGAAGGCCGCATAGGGCGCAGCCGAGTCGCTCCGGCCGCGGTAGAGCGCGAAGGCCGGTTGTCGGTTCGCCGCGACCGGCACACCACGCCAGCCGAACTCCCGCTCGATCTCGAACCGCTGGGTCAAGAACCTGCCCACGTCCGACTTCCCTTGGAACCACGTCGTCTCTGGCGGCATGACGAGCTGGGCGTCATCACGCAACAGCTTGACCAGGGCGGACGGGTCTCTGTCCTCCCACGCGCTGATCAGCCGGGACAGCACCTGGCGTTCCTCGGCCGACGACCGGACCCGCCAGTCTCCCCGGTCCGGCGGCAGATGCTCCGCCAGCCCGGCGTGCGCGCGTTGCAGCGCACTGTTGACCGCCGCCAGCGTCATCTCGAGTGCGTCGGCGGTGTCGCGAACCGACCAGTCGAGGGTGTCCCGCAGGATCAGCACCGCCCGTTGCCGCGCCGGCAGCTGCTGGATCGCCGTGAGGAACGCCAGCTCGATCGTCTCTCGGGCCACGGCGACCGACTCCGGCTCGCCCTGCCCCTCGGCGGCGTCCAGCAACCGGTCCGGGTAGGGCTGCAGCCACGGCAGGTCCGGCCCACCGAACTGGTAGTCCAGTGGATCCGCCGGTGGAGCGACCGCGGTCGGCCAGCTGCGTGCCTTCCGCCGCCGCAGCGCATCGAGACACGCGTGCGTCGCGATCCCATAGGCCCACGCGCGAAAGGACGCGCGGCCGGCATACGAGTCGATGCGGGTCCAGGCCCGCAGCAGCGTCTCCTGCACCGCGTCCTCAGCGTCCTCAACAGACCCGAGCATCCGGTAACAGTGCACCTGCAGCTCGTGCCGCAGCGGCTCAACCAGCTCGGCGAACGCTTCCTGATCGCCGGTGCGGGCGACGAGAACCAGCTGTTCCATGTCTGTAAGACGCACGTGCTGGTCACCTGTCATCGCTCGTCACCCGGATTGCTCGACACCCTTGAGCGTTGCACGCTCGCGACACTGGCGACGTGCGCGGGCCTAGCGGT
The DNA here is from genome assembly GCA_050700615.1 of Nocardioidaceae bacterium. Taxonomy (GTDB): domain Bacteria; phylum Actinomycetota; class Actinomycetes; order Propionibacteriales; family Nocardioidaceae; genus JBOHDU01. The sequence goes on along the minus strand of JBOHDU010000296.1, from coordinate 12,892 downwards.
GACGCGACGAGGGCGTGTCCTGAGGTTTGAACCCGCTTGAAGCGCCACCCGACGACGTTGCGTTGCTGGTCGCTGTCGGTGAGCCCGACGGCGGTGCCTGTCGAAGGATGAGGTGGGCAAGCTGACCGAGCTGCCGGTAGGGGTCGGTGGCGCCGAGACGCTCTTCGACGGCCAGCAGTGCGGCGAGTGTCGCTGGGTCGGCCGGGGGTGGCGGGTCGAGCTCGTCGGGATCCACGGCGACCCGTACGCCGTACCAGTTCTCGAGTGCGAGGCCGTGCGCCGCAGCGGCGGCGATGAGTTCGTCGAACCTGTCGGCGCGGGCAGCTGCCCCGATCTCGTTGCGGTAGCGCATGTCTCGGCGCTCTGCTTGCGCGGCCTCGTACTCCTCGAATGCTGCCAGCGTCTCGAGCCAGTCCTGGCGGGCGGCTGGGTGCCACAACGCCGAGGTGGTCGTGCGGACCGCCAGCGCAAGCATTCCGCCGGGCGCGACGTGCTCGGCGAGTTCTGCGATCACGGGCTTGCTCGCCGGCAGGTACATCATCACGCCCAGCAGGAGCACGACATCGAACCGGTCGCCGTTGGTGACCGCAGCGAGGTTTCCGATCGCGCCGGGTTGGAGGCTGACTCGCGCGCGGACGGCGGCGGGCTCCCTGGCTAACGCGGCCGCGAACTCTGCGCGCAGTTGCGGGTCGGGTTCGATAGCGACGACTTCGTGACCGGCGCCGGCAAGGCGGATCGACTGCGTCCCCTGCCCTGCGCCCACATCCAGGACTCGGGCCGGGCGTCGGTGTAGGTGCCGATCCAGTTGGCGAGAGATCATCTCCTGCCGGACCACGTTTCGGACGTTGCCCAGGCCACGGAGCCATCCCGGACGACCGTCATCGAAGGTGCCGCGGGCGTCATCGCTGCTGCTCAGTGTCACGGGGGCGATCTTACGAGGACCGCCCCGATCGCGTGCATAATGAGGATGAGAGTGCCGTTCCGCCTATGAGGCACGATCCGTGCATCGACCGTGACAGTGTTTCTGACATGACCACCGGCGCAAGTCCCCATGGTGAGTTGTCGTTCGAGACGAGTCGCCTGCTGCTTCGACCTTGGCGCGTGACCGAGGCTGTAGTCCTGCGCGAGCTGTGGACCGAGCGTGATCTGCGAGTGCCGCCGCACCGCCGAATCGATGCCGATGGGCATCCGACGCTCGTCGAGCTCGAGGATTCGATACGCACAAACCAGCCCTCCTCGGTCGGGGTGCTCGGCATCAAACGGAAGGCCGGCCGAGACCTCATCGGTTACCGCGGACTGGTCGACAGCGGACGAGGATCAGAGAGAGAGAGCCGGAATTGGCGTTCGAGCTGCTACGCCGGTTCTGGGGCCAGGGCTACGCAACAGAGGCCGCGCTGGCAGTTTTGGACTGGGCGAGATCCTCCGGGTTCGAACGCCTGTGGGCCACCGTTTGGGATTGGAACACCGCTTCTCGTCGGGTGTTGGCCAAGGTCGGATTCGCAGAGGTCGACCAGGAGCACGAGGCCCGCGGGATCAACTTGGTGACCACGAGATCGCTCTGAGAGTCACAACCTCGACCGGGGACGGAGGGTTCGAACTGTTGGGGCGAGGGGGGCTCACCTGCATCCGCACGTACCTGCCCCCGGCTCGCAGCGGTAAGAAGGAGGTGTCGGTGCGGCCAAGCAATGCTGACCATCAGTTTAAAGGACACTAGATGACCACTCTTCTTCTTACTGGCGCCACTGGGCTGGTCGGCTCGCGGCTTTTGCCGCGACTCGCCAACGCCGGCCTCGACTGCCGTGCGCTTGTGCGACGTGACGTTGCGTTGCCTGATGGCGTGACCGCGGTGCGTGGCGACCTCGACGACTCCGCCTCGCTGGCCCCCGCCGTGAAGGGGGTTGATGCGGTCGTTCACCTCGCGGCTCTCTTCCGCACCGGTGACGAAACCGCGATCTGGCGGGCGAACCTCGACGGAACCCGTCACCTCGTCGAGGCGGTCGCGGCGCACGCGCCAACGGCGCGGGTCGTGATGACCAGCACGGGCAACGTCTACGACGCGACCGCCTCACGCCCGAGCCAGGAGGCAGACACCTGCTCGCCGACCGCCGCCTACCCGGCGAGCAAGTTGGCCGCCGAGAGCCTGCTGCGCGACAGCGGCCTAACCTGGTCGATCCTGCGTCTCCCGTTCGTGTACGGCGATGGCGACGGGCACCTCGCCTCCATCCCGATGCTCGCCGCGCGCTTCGGGTTACACCCCGCGCACACGTACTCGGTCGCCCACCACCGCGACGTTGCTGTCATCGTTCGCCTGGCACTGGCCGGAGCAGCCGATGGCCGCATCGTCAACCTCACCGACGACGCGCCCGTCACCGTGTGGGAGATGGCCGAGCTCGTTGGCGACCCGGTCGAGGCGTCGGCCGCACCCCTTGAGCACCCGTGGTCAGGCCGGATGGATGGGTCGCTAGCTCGAGAGCTGGGCTTCCGGCCGACCGTGCCGACCATCCGCATCGCGGCCGCGGAGGGAATCCTTTAGCCGGGCGCGGTGGTCGCCTCGCCGCCAACAACAGAGTTCAACCGTCTTCCGGCCGTGACATTGCGCTGGGTCTATCCCCACGATGAGGAGGAGCAACCTCGACGCGCTGGCTGCCGCTGAAGGCGTAGCCCTTTCTGGGCGCTGGGCCCAACGCCCAGACCACCCAGGGAGCCCACCGCGGTCAAGACTCACGCGATACTCGCGGATTCGGTCAGAGTCGCCGCCTATGAGCCGACTCCGGGGCCCGACCTCATCAAGTGTCGGCTGCGGGTGGGAGGCTGTTGGAGATGTCAGAGCGACCGTTGGTGCCCGAAGCGGTGGTGCTTCGCCTGGATGGCATGCTGTCCGGCTTCCCGCTGGTTCGCGAGGAGAACGCGTGGGTCGGCACCCGGTGGCGAGTGCGACAGGCGACGGTCGCGCACGTCTTTGGCGGGGAGGACGGTCTCTTGCGGATCACCTTCCGCGCCGAGATGGACGAGGTGCTCGCCTTCAGCCACCTCGGACCGCGCTACTTCAAGGCTGGGTGGGGCGAGAACGTCGTTGGCATGCTGATCGACGAGGAGACCGACTGGGACGAGCTGGCCGAACTGCTCACCGACTCCTATTGCCTGCAGGCGCCCCCGACCCTGGCTGCGAAGGTGGTACGAGAAGCTGGTCGTACCCGGTGACTCGAGAAACCAACTTCGCGCGAGCCTGCCGATCCGCCTGCGGGTCGCGAGCGTGGCCAGATGATGCGGACGTGGATCGTCCGGATCCGGTTATACGATGCCTGGCATGACTAGCGCAGGCTTTCGGAACCGGGTGATTGGCCGTCCTGACCCAGGTGTTGCCGCCGGGCAACCTGACCGTCGCCCAGGTTGTCGGACATGACCGGGCCCCAGGGCTTCACCGTCGGTGAGCCACCAGCGTGGGACGTCGAGCAGTTTCTGCATGGCGACGAGATCGACACGGTCCTGTTGACTCTGGAGCGGAACCGGCTCACGTTCGCCTGTAAGTGCGCTGGCGTCGACGCCGACGGCATGGCCATGCGGGTCGGTGCGTCGGCGGTGACGTTGGGCGGTCTGCTCAAGCACCTGGCCTGGGTCGAGGAGCTGTACTTCCAGCACCACCTGGCCGGTGGGCCGACGATGACGCCGTTCGATGGCCTCGACCTCGAGGCCGACTGGGAGGACTGGCCGTGGCGCACCGCAAGCGTCGAACCCCCCGATGCACTGCGCACGCTGTGGACCAGTGCCGTTCACCGGTCCAGGGACTCTCTGACCGACGCGTTGTCTCATGGCGGACTTGAACAGGCGACGCACGACGGGATGAACCTCCGTCGGTTACTGGCCGACATGATCGAGGAGTACGCCCGGCACACCGGGCACGCAGACCTGCTCCGCGAAGCGGTCGACGGCTCGACCGGAGAAGGAGCCCCCGAGGACTTCCCGGTTCCCTGAGCCCGGTCCCTCGAACGGCTTCGCTTGGGTTGGCCACCGGTGGGCGGCGTACCGCTGGTGTGGGACGAGGAGTGGCAGACGTACGTCGTGGTGGCCGCCGTCGCCGGTCGGTCGGCGGTGGTCTAGTCGCCGGACACCCCGGTCATCCGTCGGATGACCGTGTCGAAGGCGCGATCGGGCAGGACGGCATGAGCCCCGATCGCCAGTTTCGCGTTGGCGCCGACTGCGTAGCGGGTGTGCGGGCGTCGAGCGTTGACCGCACGCAGCACCGCGTCAGCCACGACCGACGGCGGCGACTTGCGGCCGCCACCCCGAGCCAGCGATCCCGCCATCGCCGCCGCCTGCGCTGCATAGGGCCCCGCGCCCGAGCTGTCCCGCAACTTCTCCGCGGCTATTGCACCCCACTCGGTGTCGATCGAGCCGGGCTCAACAATGACCACGCGGATGCCGAACGGGGCCACCTCAAGCCGCAGGCAGTCGCTGAGTGCCTCGAGGGCGAACTTGGTGGCGTGGTACCAACCCCCCAGCGGGGTGGTGATCTTGCCACCCATCGACGACACGTTGACGATCGTGCCGGATCGTTGGCGACGCATCTGTGGCAGCACCAGACGAGTCAGCTCGGCCGCTCCGAACACGTTGACCTCGAATTGGGCGCGCGCCTCCTCGAGCGGCACGTCCTCGATGGCGCCGTACGAACCGTAGCCTGCGTTGTTGACCAGGACGTCGATGTTTCCCGTCTCCGCCATGATCTGCTCGATCCCGGCTGCCATCGAGGCGTGGTCGGTGACATCCATGGCCAGCACCCGAACGTCGTCGGCCGCGAGGTGCTGCATGCGCTCGACCCTCCGAGCGGCGCCGTACACGGTGAAGCCGGATCGTTGCAACGTCAGTGCGGTCTGTTCGCCGATACCCGAGGACGCCCCTGTGACCAGGGCGGTGCGACCCGTCATGCTGCCTCATCCGTCGAGGACACATGGGGTGAGGAGGTCACCATGCCTCGGCTCAGCTCGGCGTCTCGACGCTCGTGGTGCCTTCGTACAGGCCGAGATGGTTACCCTCGGTGTCTTCGAACGAGGCGTACCAGCTGGTCTCGCTGATCGGTGTCTTGGCCATCACCGCCTTGCCGCCCATTGCCGTGACCTTGGCCAGGGCGTCGTCGATCGAGTCGACCTCGACGTAGCTGCGCGGATAGGCCAGCTCGCCCTGCCGCTGGGTGATTCCGCCGCCGCTGATCTTGTTGGGCGCCTGCCACATCGGGTACCCCTCGTACCCGGGCACCTCGTTGATGTTCCAGCCGAAGAGGCTGCTGTAGAAGTCCCGCGCGCGTTGGATGTCGTCGGCGGGAATGTCGATGTGGGTGATGTCGCCGTGCATTGGTCCTCCATGGATGTGGGCCGGAACCGGTTGCCACCGACCAGGTAACGCCAGAATATGCGCTGCCGTCCCCTCAGGCAGAGCGAGTTTCGCCGGACACCCCCAGGCCGGCCCATCATGACCCGGCGGCGTGGGCAGGAGCCGGCCGTCACCCTGTCGGGATGCCAACGAGCGGTCACGGTATCGCCGCGACGGGCAGGGTGGGGTCCCAGGAAGCACCACGCCCGGGTGACCCCGGTGAATGCTCCAGGTAGTCCGTTCGGGTCTCCGGAACCTGCCCGATCGACGGCGTGGACCGGCTGATGGCGGGATGGTCACACCCGGTCCGGGCTCGGATGATACGAGTACGAGCGGCGTACCCAGGGGCGCCCAGTCACCGAAGGGTCCCATCATGCGCCGTCTCCCCACCGTTGTCCGCAGGCTGCCGGCACTTGCCACGAGCACGTGCCTGCTCGCCGCTGGTCTGACGCTCGCTGGCGTCGTACCGGCGTCCGCAACGACCACCTGCGCGAAGTCCGCGACGATCGTCAAGAAGGCGGGCACGGGGCACATCGACGAGTACAGCCAGGCCACGCCGAATGGTGCCCCGTTTCGTGGCACGACTCTGACCGCTGGTGCGCACTTCTACGCCCTCCACGCCCTGAGCATTCGCTTTCGATTCGGAGGCGACACCTACACGCTGGCCAACAACGCCATCTTCGCCTTCGGATGCTCGGGCGTCACCCGCGCGCAAGGTGCGATCATGCCCGAGGTTCGCATGCTCCGGGGCAGCGCGCGAGTCCTGACCACAAGGACGGTCCTGGGCTCGGTCTCGACCGAGGAAGGGCTGTACGGGCCGGTGACGTCTAACCCGGCGATGACCTTCACTGTGTCCCGGACGCCGAAGGACTCGACGCTCAGCCTGAACCAGAAGATGGAGTGGTTCCTCAACTACACCACCCAGCCCCGTGGGACCTCCAAGGTGGCGCGCGTCTCGGCCGGCAAGCTGGTCAACGTGACCCCGTACGTCGGGCCAAGGATCGGAAGCTGCCGGCACGCGATCTCGGCACTCCTGGTCACGAAGACGACCTTCGGGCACGGCACGGCCACCTATCGGCTGTGACCCGCAGCCGACCCTGACCCAGCCTCACCGACGGTCCTGCCGGTGGGCACGGCCGGGTGGCGGCTCGCCGGAAACGGGGTGCCGAGCACCATCGAGCGCGCGTGCTCGTGGCTGGCTGGTATCCAAGGGCCGCACGGGCGAGAATGTCGGACATGGGCTTTGACCTGTCAGGCTTGTTGGCCACCCGGTCCGGCGAGGGCCACGAGCTTCACGCGAGGCACCTCAACCAGCAGGTCCCGAGGATGCTTCGAGCCATCGGCTTCGACCGGGTCTACGAGCGCGCTGAGGGTGCCTACTTCTTCGATGCCGAGGCCAATCGCTACCTGGACTTCCTCTCCGGGTTCGGAGTCTTCGCGGTGGGGCGCAACCATCCGGTCATCCGTCAGGCCCTGCACGACGTGCTCGAAGGGGGGCTCGCCGACATGGTGCAGATGGACGCACCGCTGCTGCCGGGCCTGCTTGCCGAGGAGCTGCTGGCGCGAGCCCCGGGCCTCGATCGGGTCTTCTTCTGCAACAGCGGAAGTGAGGCTGTCGAGGCCGCGCTGAAGTTCGCGCGCTGCGCAACCGGGAAAGGGCGCGTTCTCTATTGCGAGCACGCCTATCACGGGCTCACCGCCGGATCCCTCTCGGTCAACGGTGCCGACGAGTTCCGACGTGGCTTCGGGCCCCTGCTTCCGGGCACCCGGATCCCCTTCGGCGACCTCGAGGCGCTCGAGCGCGAGCTGCGCCTCGGCGACGTCGCCGCGCTCCTGGTCGAGCCCATCCAGGGCAAGGGTGTGAACATGCCGCCGTCCGGATTCCTCGCGGCCGCCGCCCGCCTGCTGCATGACAGTCACGCGCTGCTCATCTGCGACGAGGTCCAGACCGGCATGGGCAGGACCGGCCGGTTCTTCGCGTACGAACGCGCGGAGGTCGAGCCCGACATCGTGACCGTGGCAAAGACCCTGTCCGGCGGCTTTGTGCCGGTAGGGGCCACGTTGACGAAGCAGCGGATCTTCGAGCAGGTCTACTCCTCCATGGATCGGGTCTTCGTCCATGCGTCGACCTTTGCCGGCAACGCGTTGGCGATGGCGGCCGGGCTGGCGACGCTGGCCGTGCTCGACGACGAGGGGTTGGTCGCGAACGCCGAGCGAGTGGGCGGTCTGCTGCGCACCAGGCTGAATGCTCTGTGCGCGCGCTACGAGCTGCTCGCCGAGGTGCGCGGTGAGGGCCTGATGACCGGCATCGAGTTCGCCCGACCCGACTCGATCAGGCTGCGGGCGCGATGGAACCTGTTGCAGGCGGCCCGGCACGGGTTGTTCTCTCAGATGGTCGTTGGTGCGCTGTTCCAACGTCATCGGATTCTCACGCAGGTCGCCGGCGACCACATGGAGGTCATCAAGCTGCTACCTCCGCTGACGATAGGGGAGCCGGAGGTCGAGATGTTCGTGGCCGGGTTCACCGACGTGATGGACGATGCGCAACGCGGAGGTGGCCTGATGTGGGACTTCGGCCGCAGCCTGATGAAGAACGCGATGACCCGATAGCCCGGTCACCCCGACCTTTGCCCACAGTCAATGCCGATGGGAAGCGTGCGATGACGGCTGACCTGAACGATTTCGACAAGGCGCTCGAACGTGCCGTCTTCCACACCCGCACATGGCTCGGCTCCATGCAGGAGCGTCCCGTTCCGCCGCGGGCCTCGGTCGACGATCTGGTGACGGCCTTTCGCGAGCCCTTGCCGGAGCAGCCCACCGCTGCCTCCGACGTCGTCGACCTGCTGGTCGCGCGTGCGGAGCCAGGACTGATGGCGATGCCGTCGGGACGCTTCTTCGGCTGGGTGATCGGCGGTACGCTGCCGGCCGCGCTGGCCGCCGACTGGCTGGTCAGCGCGTGGGACCAGAACGCCGGTATGCGCTTTGCCGCCCCCGCAGCCGCGGCGCTCGAAGAGACGGCTGCGGCCTGGCTGCTCGAGCTGCTCGGCCTTCCGAAGGGCGCCGACGTCGGCTTCGTTACCGGAGCGACGATGGCCAACTTCAGCTGCTTGGCCGCGGCCCGCCACTCGGTGCTGCGGGCGGCCGGCTGGGACGTGCACGCCGACGGGTTGACTGGAGTGCCACGCGTCCATGTCCTGGTAGGTGCGGAGCGACACGACACGATCGACCTCGCCCTCCGATACTTGGGGCTCGGTCGGCCGACACCGGTAGCGGCGGACGACGAAGGCCGGATCAGTGAGCAAGCGTTGGCGGAGGCGCTGGAGCAGCTGCCCGCTGGTGAGCCGGTCATCGTGTGTTTGCAGGCCGGCAACGTCCATTCCGGGGCGTTCGACCCGTTCAAGGCGGCCGAGCTGGCCCACCGCCGCGGTGCTTGGGTCCATGTCGACGGAGCGTTCGGACTGTGGGCCGCCGCCGCGCCGACCTTGCACCACCTCGTGCCCGGGCTGGCCAGTGCCGACTCGTGGGCCACTGACGCGCACAAGACTCTGAACGTTCCCTACGACTGCGGCATTGCCGTTGTCGCAGACCCTGGCGCGGTTCGGGCGGCGCTCGGCGTGCGGGCCAGCTACCTGGTCGCCGATGAGTCTGGCCCCGGCGATCCCTACGAGAAGGTGCCGGAGCTTTCTCGGCGGGCTCGCGGCGTCCCGGTGTGGGCGGCCCTTCGTGCGCTGGGCCGCCAGGGCGTGGCCGATCTTGTCGATGGCCTCGCGCGAAACGCCCGCGCGCTCGCGGCTGGGATCGCCGAGATCGACGGTGCCGAGATCCTCAACGATGTCGTCTACACCCAGGTATGCGTGTCCTTCGGGGGCGACGAGCGCACCCGAGCCGTGGAGTCGCACCTGATCGCCGACGGTACGACGTGGATGTCCGGCTCACGCTGGCACGGGCGAGACGTGCTGCGGGTTTCGGTCAGCAACTTGTCGACCGACGCGGAGGACGTCCGACGCTCGGTGGACGCAGTGCGGCGGGCTGCCGGCAGCTAGTCGGTCGCGCACAGGTCGTGAACCTCCGCGCCGCGCCGCACGTGACAGAAGTGTCCACTGCTGCCGATACGCGCCAGGCACGAGCTCAGAAGGAGCACCATGCTCAGATCCATCGCCCTCCTTGGGGTGGGAGCCGTCTGCGTGGTCGTGGGCGCGGTCTTCACCTTGCAAGGTCTGGGCTACCTCAGTGGTAGCCCCATGACCGGTGTGGCGGCGTGGGCCATCATCGGGCCGATCATGGTGCTGTTGGGCCTCGCGCTCGTGGTCCGGGTCTTGGATCGACGCTCCTCTGACCGGTAGCCGCGAAGCGTGTCGGCCACGCCCGGTCCCGCATGGCGCGCGAGTGATGTCGTTGCCAATACCGGCGGGGGCGGCGTGGGCAGCGAAGCCGGCGGGGGAGGCGGGCGAGCCAAGGTGGTTCACCCGCCTGCCCTGGAGTCGCCTACGGTGTCCAACGTCTTCGGTGAGCAGGTGGGCCGTGGCGGATGGTGGCCGAGGCTAGGTGCCGCTAAGGTGTGCTCGTCGGGTAGACGTTGACCCGAACGAGGGGATGATCCCGGCCGGGCTATTGGCAAGCCCCTCGCGCTCTGGTAATCACCACAAGGGGGGATGGCCATTTCACGCAGACCGAGCCGAAGCTGGCTGTCACCCGGTTGTATCACCGCATCAAGGTTCGTAATCCCGCCCTCAATCAGGAGGAACCGAATGCCACACCAGCGATACCGCGTGCTCGTGGCCGCCTTGGCCGCTGCAGCGCTGGCCGTGCCCCTGCTCAACGGCACCGCGGCAAGCGCCGCATCCGGGGCACACCGCTTCACCGTTCCCAACACCGCGCCCGTGTGGGCGACCGCATCCCATCTGGTCGGAGCTCCCGCGGCAAACCAAGTCGTGGCGATCAGAGTCGGGCTGAAGATGCGCAACCCAGCCGCTGCCCAGGCGCTGGTGGCCGACGTAAGCAACCCGGCCAGCAGGAGCTACGGGCACTACCTGAGTCCGAGCGCGTTCCGCGCCCGCTTCGCGCCCACCCGCGCGGCAGTCGATCGGGTCGAGGGCTACTTGGCGAGTCAGGGCATCAAGGTCACGGGGGTCGCACAGGGCCGGGTCTGGATCAACGCGACCGGCACCGTCGCCCAGCTCAACAAGGCATTCGGGACCATGCTGAAGACCTACTCCGTGCACGGCCGGACCCTGCGCGCCAGCGCCTCGGGTGCCACGCTCCCTGCTGCCCTGCAGGCTGACGTGTCGACCGTCGCCGGCCTGTCGCAGTACGCCGGTCATCGCGCCCCCCTGCACAAGACGATCGCGCGGCAGACCCGTCCGGCCGCGGCGACCCATGGGCCAAACGCCACTCGGCCGCCTGCCTCACAATGCTCGAACTACTGGGGTCAGTACCAGCAGACCCTTCCCAAGGCATTCGGCCAGACGAGGTTCAACACGTACTTCTGCGGCTACACGCCCGCGCAGCTGCGCAAGATCTACGGAACGACCAGGACGGTCGCCAGGGGTAACAACGGGAAGGGCGTCACGGTGGCCATCCTCGACGCCTACGGCAGCCCGACCATGCTGAGCGACGCCAACCAGTACGCCGCCACGATGGGCGAGCCGCAGTTCGCGCCGGGCCAGTACTCCCAGAAACTCTTCAAGCCCTTCAACGAGCAGAATGTGTGTGGCGGCGAGACAGGCTGGAACGAGGAGCAAGCCCTCGACGTCGAGGCTGTGCACGCGATGGCGCCAGGAGCGAACATCCACTACATCGGTGCGCAGAACTGCGACCAGGGCCTGGACAGCGCACTCAACTACGTGATCCAGAACCACGTGGCTGACATCGTCAGCAACTCCTATGGCTGGGTCGGCGAGGCCGTGCCGGCAGATGAGGTCGCGCTCGAGCACTCGCTGTTCCTCCAAGCGGGAGCCGAGGGTATCGGCCTCTACTTCTCGTCCGGTGACAGCGGCGACAACGTGATCAACGGCCTGACCCCGCAGCCCGACTTCGAGTCGTCCGACCCGTTGGTCACCGGTGTCGGCGGCACCAGCGAATTCATCAACAAGCACGGCAGGCGGATCAACACCACCGGCTGGGAGACCGAGCTGAACCTGGTCGACTACAGCGGCGCCAAGGCCGTCTACACCGGCAACTTCTTCTACGCGGGGGCCGGCGGTGGCACGAGCACGCTGTTCTCCGAGCCGTGGTACCAGAAGGGCACCGTGCCGAACTCGCTCGCCAACCGGGACGGGCAGCGCATGCGGGTTGCGCCGGACATCTCGGCCGACGCGGATCCCTACACCGGGTTCTACTTCGGGCTCACCGAGAGCGGCCAGTTCGGGATCGGCACCATCGGCGGGACCAGCCTGGCCTGCCCCCTCGTCGCGGGAATGCAGGCGTTGGCGGAGCAGCACCGGAAGTTCCCGATCGGTTTCGCCAACCCATTGTTGTACTCGTTGCGGAACAGAGCGTTCCTGGACGTCCACCCGCAGCGGCCGATCCACTTCGCGAGCGTCGCGGGCAGCTACCTCGGAACGTTCGAGGCCGGCGACACGCAGACGACCCGGTGGGGCTACGACAACATCACTGGTCGCGGCACGCCCAACGGGACGACGTTCCTGAGGGCGGAGCGCAACTGACGCAGCACCCGCACTAGCTGGAGTCGGGCCGGGACCGTGTGATCAGGTCCCGGCCCGATCTCTACCCACTTCAGCCGACAGCCGGAGGTCTGACGCAACGCCGCCTCGGCGCATCAGAGCCGCGTCTCCCCGGTGTGGAACGGGCACAGCCGCGAGGCGTGGACGGGCTGACCCCGCGGTTGGTGGGAGTAACCGCGGCGGCTGGGCTCCGCGGGCATCGCGATCGAGATGTCGGGTCGGGCGACGACGTGGCCCTGGCGACGGCGCCGAGTCGGCGGCCTCCGTCCCGGCTAGCTCGACTTGGCCGTCTGGTGCACGATCGGGCCGCTGGACGGGATCGGCTTGCCTTCACGGCCGAACAGGGCGTAGATGTCGGCGTATGGGCTCGCCTGCTGGAGCAGGTGGTTGAGCGAGTCGACCAGGTTGCGGGCCTCCTCGAGGGTCAGGCAGGTCTCGGAGCCGATCGTGATGAACGGGCCCTCGAACTGCGGGTCGTCGGTGACAGCGCTCTCCAGGCTGACGCTGACCTCTCCGCCGTCGAGTCCGTCGAAGACCGTGCACGGCGCGCTGCGGTGGAAGACAGGGTAGCCACCGACGTGATTGGCGTGGTCGTCCACACACCAGCTCGGGCAGTTCGCCTGGGTCTTGCGATCCATGATGATTCTCCCCTGTCCCCGGTCCTGTGATGCCCCGAATATGCCCAGCACCACGTTGTTGTCCCCAATGTTGCCTGATGTGACGTTCAGTTGCTAGTCCATCACCGAAAGTCGTCGGAACGGATGATGCCCGCCTCATCCGAATCCGGCGTTCGCCAAGGATCGGGTGGTCTCAGGCAGCCTCCGTGAGCCGGTGGAATCGGGAGA
>JBOHDU010000295.1:0-2023 GCA_050700615.1 Nocardioidaceae bacterium | reverse complement strand
GGGTGAGCGGTCGTCTCGTCGGGCTGCCGAGCCGAGGCCTGGCCTAGTCCTCGGTCCGTCCTGGCGGAGTCTCGTCGTGTGGCCGTCCTGCCGCGGCCAGCTCGGCCCGCGCGTGCAGGCTGTCGCTGATGAACAGGTCGTAGACGATCACACCGATGACGCCGCCGATGATCGGCCCCACGATGGGTATCCAGAAGTAGTTGCTGAAGTCCAGCCCCCCTGGAGTGCCACTATGGACCGTGCCTGGTAAGGCGACTTTCCCCCATCCCGCCACCAGGGCCCAAAGCCGTGGCCCGAAGTCGCGCGCCGGGTTGATCGCGTATCCGGCGTTGGCGCCGAATGACATACCGATCGCGGCTACTGCGAAACCGATCATGAGTGGACCGAGGTTCGACATCACCGCGGTGTTGCGAAGATCGATCACCGCCGCCACGAACATCAGCAGCAACGCGGTGCCGACGATCTGGTCGATCAACGGCCCCCAGACGCTGCCATGGAAGTACGGTGCGGGGAAGGTTGCGAAGATCGAGAATGTCGTGTTGCTGCCCGGGGATCCCTTTGGCGTCTTCGCGGCAACGTCGAAGGCGTTGATCGCGTTGCGGTAAACCAGGAAGACCACGGCGGCACCGACGAATGCGCCGACGACCTGCGAGATGATGTAGGGGATCACCTTCACCCATGGGAAGCGTCGGCGCACCGCGAATCCGATCGTCACGGCGGGGTTGATGTGGGCACCGCTGACGCCGCCGGCGACATAGACACCGAACACCACCGCCATCGCCCAGCCCCAGGTGATGAGTAGCCAGTCCCCGGATGCCAAGAAGATGGTGGTCGAAGTCTGTGCTCTCCCTGAACCGGGAAGGGCGGCAACAGCCATCGCGACGCTTCCACAACCGAGCGCGATGAGGACGAACGTGCCGAGGAACTCAGCGAGACACTCGCCCCAAATGCCTCCATAAGCCTTCAGGTTCTTGCCCTTGGCAAGAATTGGAGCCACGTCATCTGCCACGAGATACCTCCATTGGTTGACGCGCTTGGATTATTGCTACTCCTGTCTCGCTGCTGCCGCAACAGATGCCTCGCTGCGCGATCCATGTCGACAAATTGGCGGACGACCATGAACTGTTACGACAACCGCCAGTCGATGGGGGCGGCGCCTTGTTCGTCGAGCAAAGCGTTGGTCCGGCTGAAAGGGCGCGATCCGAAGAACCCCCGCGACGCCGAGAGCGGCGAGGGGTGCGGGCTACTGATCGCCCGGATGCCTCGCAGCGCCGGCCGGAGGGACTGGGCATCCCTGCCCCACAGGACCGCGACCAGCGGCCCGCCGCGGCGAGCCAACCCCTCGATGGCCAGGTCGGTGAGCCGCTCCCACCCCTTGCCCCGGTGCGACGCCGGAACGCCGGCCTGGACCGTGAGCACCCGGTTCAGGAGCAGCACTCCCTGGGCTGCCCACGCCGTCAGGTCGCCGTGCGGTGCGGGCGCGACCCCGAGGTCGTCGTAGAGCTCCTGGTAGATGTTGGCCAAGCTGCGGGGGATGGGCCGCACGCCGCGGTCGACCGCGAAGGACAGGCCGACCGGGTGCCCCGGCGTCGGATACGGATCCTGGCCGACGATGAGCACCCGGACATCATGCAGCGGCAGGGTGAACGCGCGCAGAATCTGATCGCCGGCAGGAAGGTAACGACGGCCAGCGGCGACCTCGGCCCGCAGGAAGGTGCCGATCCCCGCAACCGTCGTCGCTGCCGGTGACAAGACATCAGCCCAGTCCTCGGCGACGAGCTCCCTCAATGGTGCCGGGCTCACAGGACCCCACTCTGCACCATGTCGTGGCGGGCCGCCGAGTCTCGTCGATCGACAAGCTCGGCGGCGTGTCGAACAGGACACGCCGATCCGGATTCGGTGGTGGGGGAAAGTCTGGAGAAAGTCACGATCGGCCCTTGCGCGGCGGCTTGACTTCGGTATAGAACATACCCACGAACTTCGGAAACGAGGTTCGGGGCAGGTCGAGAGTTCGGCTCCGTCC
>JBOHDU010000294.1:0-4656 GCA_050700615.1 Nocardioidaceae bacterium | reverse complement strand
GTCCCGGAGGCGCCGGTGGCCGCACCGGAGCCCCGGCGCGCGGCGGTGATCGTGGCGGATTCGGCGGGCGTCCCGGTGGCGGCGGCCGACCCTCTGCGGGTCGCGGCGGTAGAGGCTCGACGCAGGGTGCCTTCGGACGACCCGGCGGTCCGTCGCGTCGCGGCCGCAAGTCCAAGCGGGCGCGTCGCCAAGAGTACGAACAGATGCAGGCACCGGCGCCGGGCGGCGTCCGCGTCCGCAAGGGCGACGGCGAGGTCGTCCGGCTGTCACGTGGAGCCTCACTCACCGACTTCGGTGAGAAGGTCGGCGTCGACGCGGCCTCCCTCGTGCAGGTGCTCTTCGCACTCGGCGAGATGGTGACCGCGACCCAGTCCGTCAACGACGAGACCCTGCAGATCCTTGGTGCCGAGCTCAACTACACCATCGAGGTCGTCTCTCCCGAGGACGAGGACAAGGAGCTCCTCGATTCGTTCAACCTCGAGTTCGGCGAGGACGAGGGCGGCGACGAGGCGCTGGAGCCGAGGCCGCCGGTCGTGACTGTGATGGGTCACGTCGACCACGGCAAGACCAAGCTGCTCGATGCGATCCGCAACGCCAATGTGGTCGACAAGGAAGCCGGTGGCATCACCCAGCACATCGGGGCCTATCAGGTGACCACGGATCTCGACGCCAAGGAACGCAAGATCACGTTCATCGACACCCCGGGTCACGAGGCGTTCACCGCGATGCGAATGCGCGGCGCCCAGGCGACCGACATCGCTGTCCTGGTGGTCGCGGCCGACGACGGTGTGATGCCGCAGACGATCGAGGCACTCAACCACGCCAAGGCGGCTGAGGTGCCGATCGTGGTGGCGGTCAACAAGATCGACAAGCCCGACGCTGACCCAGCCAAGGTCCGGGGACAGCTCACCGAATACGGCTTGGTTCCTGAGGAGTACGGCGGCGACACCATGTTCGTCGACGTCTCGGCCAAGTCGCAGCTCAACATCGACGGGCTGCTCGAGTCCATCGTCTTGACGGCCGACGCCGCCCTCGACCTGCGCGCCAACCCCGACCAGGACGCTCAAGGCCTGGTTATCGAGGCTCACCTCGACCGGGGTCGTGGGCCGGTCGCGACGGTGCTCGTGCAGCGCGGCACCCTTCGGGTCGGCGACTCCATCGTGGCTGGCCCGGCTTACGGCAGGGTCCGTGCGATGCTCGACGAGCATGGCGACAACATCGAGGACGCGCCACCGAGCCGTCCAGTCATGGTGCTCGGCCTGACGGCGGTTCCCGGAGCCGGCGACAACTTTCTCGTCGTCGCCGACGACCGGGTGGCGCGCCAGATCGCCGAGAAGCGCGACGCTCGCGAGCGGGCTGCGATGCTGGCCAAGAGCACGGGTCGTCGTACCCTCGAGGACTTCATGTCGAGCATGGAGAAGGGCGAGACACAAGAGCTCCTGCTCATCCTCAAGGGCGATGTCTCCGGTTCGGTCGAGGCACTCGAGGACGCATTGTCGAAGATCGACGTCGGTGACGACGTCAGCCTGCGCGTCATCGACCGCGGTGTCGGTGCGATCACCGAGACGAACGTGATGCTGGCGGCTGCCTCCAACGCCGTCATCATCGGGTTCAACGTCCGGCCACAGGGCAAGGCCACCGAGGTCGCCGACCGCGAGGGCGTCGACATTCGCTACTACACGGTGATCTACCAGGCGATCGACGAGATCGAGGCTGCGCTGAAGGGCATGCTCAAGCCCGAGTACGAAGAGGTTCAGCTCGGGACCGCCGAGATCCGTGAGGTCTTCCGCTCGTCCAAGATCGGAAACATCGCGGGGTGTCTGGTCCAGTCGGGCGTCATCCGCCGGAACGCGAAGGCTCGGTTGCTGCGTGATGGTGCCGTGGTGGCCGACAATCTCGACATCTCGTCGCTGCGCCGAGTCCGGGACGACGTCACCGAGGTGCGTGAGGGCTTCGAGTGTGGTCTCACCCTGGCCGGCTACAACGACATCAAGATCGGTGATGTGATCGAGACGTTTGAGATGAGGGAGATACCACGCGCCTGACCGCCTACCGTGATCTCAGAGACCGGTCGACCTCGCGGCCCGGCTGGAATCTGAGCTGGCGGCGGCGGTGACGCCCAGGCGGCACCTCGCTGCGTGGGCCCCGCTCGGCCAGTTGGCTTGCGCCGAGTAGGGACAGTCGCCGCCAGACAATCCCGGTACGGACCGTCCTCCGCATTGTCATGCATCTGGGTCGCCAGATCCACCGCCGCATATCCGAGACAGACCACGAGGAGTGACCTTCCGATGAGCAACGGACGGACCCGTCGGATCGCCGATCGGATTCAGGTGATCGTCGCCGAGATGCTG
Organism: Nocardioidaceae bacterium; assembly: GCA_050700615.1. Lineage (GTDB taxonomy): Bacteria > Actinomycetota > Actinomycetes > Propionibacteriales > Nocardioidaceae > JBOHDU01. The sequence continues at coordinate 2,305 of JBOHDU010000294.1, read as the reverse complement.
GAGATGCGGATCAAGGATGCCCGGCTGGGGTTCGTGACGGTGACCGATGTCCGCGTCTCTGGCGACAACCAGCACGCAAGCGTGTTCTACACGGTTCTGGGTGACGAGACGCAGCGCGCAGCATCAGGTGCGGCTCTCGCCAGTGCCACGGGCATGATCCGATCGGAGGTTGGTCGCCAGCTCGGTCTGCGGCATACACCGAGCCTCGAGTTCATCCTCGATGCCTTGCCCGAGAGCGCTGCACACATCGAGGGGTTGCTCGATCGGGCGAGACAAAACGATGCCGGGATCGCTGCCTCCGCGGCGGGCGCGACCTTCGCGGGCGAGCCCAACCCCTACCGCGGCGACAACCCTGCCAACGAGGGTGGCGATGACGGGACGAGCAGTGGACCAGCCAGCGTCGACGACGCCTGACGGCCTGCTGATCGTCGACAAGCCACCGGGCATGTCGTCGCATGACGTCGTCGCACGTTGTCGCCGGCTGGCGAGCACTCGCAGGGTCGGGCACGCCGGCACGCTCGACCCGATGGCGACGGGGGTACTCGTGGTCGGCATCGGGAGGGCGACCCGGCTCCTGGGGTACCTCGCCCTCGAGACCAAGGCCTACGACGCCACGATCCGGCTCGGCCAGGTGACGGGGACCGACGATGCCGACGGCGAGGTCGTCGAAGAGCACGATGCGAGCGACGTCACTGGGGCAGCGGTGCGAGCCGTCGTACGGTCGTTGACCGGCGAGATCCAGCAGGTCCCGTCGGCCGTCTCAGCGATCAAGGTCGATGGCAAGCGTGCCTACAAGCGCGTACGCGACGGCGAGACGGTCCTGATCCCGCCCCGTACGGTGCGCGTCTCGGAGTTCACGGTCGTCGACATGGTCGCCAGCGGGCCGTTGCTCGACGTCACCGTGCGCGTCGAATGCTCGACCGGCACCTACGTACGGGCGCTTGCCCGAGACGTCGGTGCCGCTCTCGGGGTCGGCGGGCACCTGACCCGGCTGAGACGAACCCGCGTCGGCCCCTACCTGGTCGGCCAGGCACGGACCCTCGACGACCTCGCGGACAAGCTGCCCGTGGTGCCTCTCGATGTCGCCGCTGCGGCAGCCTTTCCGACCCACGTCGTCGTGGAAGCGCGCGTCGACGAGGTGCGTCACGGACGACCGTTGGCCGCACGCCTCGGCGCGCCGGGGCCGGTCGCCGTACTGGCGCCCACGGGCCGGTTCATCGCGTTGTACGAGCAGCATGGGCCGGTCGCCAAGCCGATCGCTGTCTTCGATCCGGCCTAGCCCGGATCCACAATCAGCCCGTGGGCCCAGGCCGTGGCGACGGTCGCGTTCGCCGCGCGCAGCAGGCCATGGGCTGGCGGACATCCTCCTGCTCGAGGGCATCCGGACATCGACTCGCTCGCCGTGTGGGAGAGTTTCTGTGCTGCGTGCCCCAGCCAGTCATCGAATCGAAGGAGCCAACCGACGTGCATGTCTGGCACGAACTCGCCGACATCGATCCCGACCTGGGTCCGACGGTGGTGGTCATCGGCAACTTCGATGGAGTGCACCGCGGCCACCAGCGGGTGATCGCCAGCGCGCGTGAGGTGGCCGGCGGGGAGGGCGGCCTTCCGGTCGTCGCGGTGACCTTCGACCCGCACCCGATGACCGTGATCAGGCCGGACAAGGCGCCGGCCTCGCTGACCTCGCTGTCGGTGCGCTGCGATTTGCTGGCGGCGGCCGGTGCAGATGCGGTGCTGGTTCTCCGTTTCGACGAGTCGCTCGCCGACATGTCGGCCGAGGACTTCGTCACCGACGTCGTCCTGGGTGCACTGCACGCTCGAACCGTCGTGGTGGGGGAGAATTTCAGGTTCGGGCACCGCGCGGCAGGCGACGTCGCGCTGCTGTCGAAGATGCTGGCCGAGGCCGGGGGAACCGCGGTGGGGCTGGTGCTCGATGGCACCGAGGACCAGGCGTGGTCGTCGACGTACATCAGGGGACGAGTGGCCGAGGGCGACGTCGCTGCGGCTGCGCGGGCACTGGGTCGACCGTTCACGGTTCGGGGCACGGTGGTCAGGGGTGACCAGCGCGGTCGGGCGCTGCTCGGGTTTCCCACAGCCAACGTGCCAGTCACCGGAACCGTCCTGGCCGTGCCGGCCGATGGCATCTATGCAGGCTGGCTGCAGCGGATCGACGTCGCCGGCGCGCCGCGGTGGCCCGCGGCGATCTCGGTCGGCAGCAACCCGACGTTCGACGGCGTCGACCGCCGGGTCGAGTCGTACGTGCTGGACCGCGACGACCTCGAGCTCTATGGCGCGACCGTGGACG
>JBOHDU010000293.1:0-3849 GCA_050700615.1 Nocardioidaceae bacterium | reverse complement strand
ACATACGCCGACGGCGTGACAGCCACCTTCGACGGACGGAGGTTCAGTCGACGACGTCGGACACTGAGAGCTCGAAACCGCCGAGACCTGGCACGTGGATCGAGTCCCCCGGGACAAGCACGCCGTGCTCCGTATACCCGGCCGTGGACGGTCCGGTGTCTCGCTCGATCGCTCCTGCGGTGAGATCAACCAGCCACGTCTCGAAGATGCCGGCCGCGGCATAGAGCGGCAGCTTGACAGCCCGGTCCGTGGCCAGGCTGGTGTCGGCCACCTCGATCAGCAACAGCACGTCGGCCGGTCTGGGCAACTCGCGGTAGAAGTCCGCGCGCCAGCGCAGCAAGGCGATGTCGGGCTGCGGCTCAGAGACGTCCGAGAGACGAAGCGGACCCTGGATCTGCACGATCGCACGCCGGTCCGCGGGCGGGACCAGCAGCGCGGTTAGACGGTTGACGCAGCGGGCATGGCTCGCACCTATGGGCGACATCTCGACGATCTCACCTCCGAGCAGCTCGACACGGTCGTCCTCGGACAAAAGCCCCGTCTCCACCATCCTGTGGTACTCGTCCACGATCCAGGACCGGCGCCGCAGCTCGACTGCCATCCCTGCCGATGCTACCTCCTGCCGGTCATCGCCCCCCGCTCGCCGGCACCAGTCCGCAGCTGCGGACTGTGCCTTACCCAGTTGGCGGCCAGTCGATCCGTGCGCCGAGACCGGCAGACTCCGGGCCGAGCAGCGCCGAGTGCTCGACCTCCACGTACCCGCCGCCCTGGCGCACCAGCCAGGTGAGCGACCGCCCCGCCGGCGAGGCGACGAGCACCTCATCGACGCCGTGGGAGGCGTAGAAGCCGAGCTTGTCCCACGTCTCGTCGTCGGGCGACTCGACCTCCACCACCATCGCCGCCGTCGCGAACCACGTGGCGCCGGGTGAGCCTCGAAGCAGCCCACCGTCGGGCACCCGGAAGTTGCCCGGCTCACCCAGGTTGAACGGGCCCATGGCGATGAGACCTGCCCGGTGCGCCAGCGGATCGAGGAGGACCGCGAGCTGATGGCCCAATCGGCCATGCCAACCGTGTGCCGCGGGGGCCATGTGGTACTCGCCCTCCCAGACCTCGTCGAAGGTGTCGAGGCCCAGTGACTGGCGCCGGGCGATAAGGGCGTCGAGCTCCGCCGGGCGGGGCCCGAGAACTACCGTTCGCATGGCCCCAACACTACGGCGCCCATGTGACCGCCACGCGACGCCCGTAGCGCCGAGGCGGGGTGCGCCGGCGGTGGCGGCGTCTTTGACCGCCGTCAGAGCACGAAGTCAGATACGGCGAGCGTGAACCCCCCGAGGCCCGGCACCACGATCGACTCCCCGGATACCACGATGCTCGACTCGGAGTACCCATCCCTCGACGGACCGGCGTGGCGCTCGACCGCTCCCGCGGCAAGGTCGACCAGCCACACCTCGGGGACGCGGGCGTCGGCGTAGAGCGGCAGCTTGACCGCCCGGTCCGTGGCCAGGCTGGTGTCGGCCACCTCGATCAGCAACAGCACGTCGGCCGGTCTTGGCAGCTCCGGGTAGAAGTCCTCGCGCCAGCGCAGCAAGGCGATGTCGGGCTGCGGCTCAGAGGTCTCCGAGAGGCGAAGAGGACCCTGGACTCGCACGATCGCACGCCGGTCCGAAGGCGGGACCAGCAGCGCGGTCAGACGGTCGACGCAGCGGGCATGACGGGCACCTATCGGCGACATCTCGACGATCTCACCTCCGAGCAGCTCCACACGGTCGTCCTCCGACAGGAGCCCGGTCTCCCCCATCCGGTGGTACTCCTCCACCGTCCACGCCCGGCGTCGCAGCTCGACTGCCATCATTGGAAATGCTACCGCAGGGACCTTGTGCCGCCCCGGCGAACGAGCCACACCAGCGGGCGCTTCGTCGACGAGGCAATGAGCGATGGTTGGGGACGGTTTCCGTGGCTCCTTCCACCGCGGCGTCCCTGCCGTGGTCGATACTTGGGGACCGTGACCGTCTTCGATGAGAATCCGCTGGACCTCGGTCGCCCGCTGCGTGGCATCGAGCAGCTCGCCGGCCTCGTCGCTCACGTCCACCGAGCCCACCCGAAGAACGAGACCGACCACCTCGAGCATGGGTTCGATCCTCCCGAAAATAACCTTGAGTTTGTACAACCTCCGAGTTATACTCTGGAGGTGAGGATCCAAGCCTCTCGGGAGTTCTCAACGTGGTTCACCAACGTCCAGAAGGAAGGCGGCCGGCCACTCACGTTCACGGGTGCGCTGCTGAGCGTGCTCCGCGACCAGGAAGGCAAGCCGTCGGAGGAGAGCGCCACGCTCAAGCAAGTGCGTCAGGCGACTCGTCACGAGATCTGGCGAGTCGCGCATCCATTCGATCCCGATGTGGCAATCCGAATCTTGTGCTGGTTTCCAGACGACGAGACAGCAGTAGTGGCCCTCGTTGGGGGGACAAGTCCGGTATCAGCGACTTGTGGTACGACTCAGCGACGGTGCGTGCTGAAGCAGCCGTAGACCAGTGGCTCCGTCAAAACGAGACAAAAGAGAGACCATGAAAGAGGAAACCTTCTCCGACATCACCGACGAGGTTGATGCTCTGCTCGACGATGCAGAGCTTCGTCCGTCCATCGCGAAGCATCGGGAGGAGATGGCAGACGCCGATCGTCGGTACGCGATGGGGCTGGCTGCGGTCCGTAACGCTTTCGATCTCACCCAAACTGAGCTGGCGCAGAGACTAGGAGTGTCTCAGGCGAACATCGCCAAGATCGAGAAGCGATCAGACTTGCTTGTGTCCACCCTGCGGGCGTACCTGGCTGCCCTGGGTGGCGAGGTACGGATCGTTGTGGCGTTCCAAGGGCACGATATAGAGGTCTCTCTCGAAGCCCTGGAGAAAGCTGATGCGTGACCAGGGCATGGCTCGGGCCACCGGGTCCACCTTGCTGCCGTCGGCTCCGGAGCCACCGTTCGGCTACGTCATCGTCGACGGGACAGGGTCCAGCGCCAGGGCCGCGGTCGGGGTCACCGTGGAGGGCCCGGGCGCGGCTCGTGAGCAATGAAGATGGTCGTGTCCGGCGAACCCGCAGGTCACTACGGGAACTGCGCCAGTCCGCAGCTGCGGACTGTGCCCTACCCGGTTGGCGGCCAGTCGATCCGCGCGCCGAGACCGGCGGACTCGGGGCCGAGCAGCGCAGAGTGGTCGGTCCCCACGTACGCGCCACCCTGGCGCACCAGCCAGGTGAGCGACCGCCCCGCCGGCGAGGCGACGAGCACCTCGTCGACACCGTGGGAGGCGTAGAAACCGAGCTTGTCCCACGTCTCGTCGTCGGGCGACTCGATCTCCACCACCATCGCCGCGGTCGGGAGCCAGGTTGCGCCGGGTGAGACGCGAAGCAGCCCGCGGTCGGGCACCCGGAAGTCGTCCGGCGAACCAAGGTTGAACGGGCCGACGGTGATCAAACCGGCCCGGCGGGCAACCGGGCCGAGGACCTCGGCGAGTTGCTGGTCCAGCCAAGCGTGCCAACTGTTCGCAGCCGGAGCCATGTGGTACTCGCCCTCCCAGACCTCGTCGAAGGTGTCGAGGCCCAGTGCCTTGCGCCGGGCGATAAGAGCGTCAAGCTCCGCCGGGCGAGGCCCGAGCACCACCGTACGCATCCCTCCAAAGATACGCCGCCGGTGAGACCGTCCACCCACGAGGGGTTTGCTGCCTGATGAGCGTTCCGAGGTGGCACGGCCCGCTTCCCGAGGCACCCGGCGACCTCGCCGCTCACGGCCGGACCTTCTCCATCCAGAGCCATTGCGCGCGGGTGGCCCCTTTTACCCTGACAAGTTGCAAGGACCGG
>JBOHDU010000292.1:0-2848 GCA_050700615.1 Nocardioidaceae bacterium | reverse complement strand
CGGCGAGCCCTCCCTGACCCCAACCGAACGCACACCAGTGCGACCGAGCCATGGCAAGGGGTCCAGCGGACCTGTCAGCGGAGGAATAGCTCGCCGTGTCGCGCCGCGCGGAGAGGCTAGGAGAGCTCGAAACGCACGAGACGCTTCGCCCGGTCGGCCTCGACGAGCGTGACCCGCACCTCTTCACCGAGCGGCAACGGTCCGGCCGTGGACGAGACCGTCGCCTCGACCGCCGGGTCGCGCAGCATGACCGAGCCCTTCGTGGGCTCCTTCTCGTCCGTCTCGGTGATCACGCCACTGAACGGCTGCCCGACCCTCGACTCAAGCACACCAGCCTCGACCAGGCTGACGACCGCCGAGTCGAACTGGTGTGCTCGCTGGTCGGATTCCTCCATCTCCTTGGGCAGCGCAGCGAGCTTCGCCGTGGCCCAGTCGGGCACGTCCTTGCCGGCCGAAAGCGCCACCGCCACCTCGCCGGCGTAACGGTCGACGAGCCGCCGGAGTGGAGCCGTCGTGTGCGCGTACGGCGCCGCGACGGCGGCATGCCCGGCATCGGCGGGCACGTGACCGTCGAACGCGACATAGCCGGCGCCGCGCAGCAGCGACGTACACGCGTTGAGCATGGCCGCGCCACTCGGAGTGTTCGGGTCGATCGAGCGGGCGAAATCGGCATAGCCGAGATTCTCGCCCCAGGACAGGTGCAGAGCAGCGGCCGTACGCCGCAGGTGCTTGATCGCCCAATCCGGGGCCGTGGGCAGCGTCCGAAGGATGCCGACCCTTCCGCGCACCATGAGGTCAGCGCACGCCATCCCGGTGAGCAAGGAGATCTGCGCGTTCCACTGCTCGACCGGCAGCACGTCGCGATAGTCCAGCGACCACGACCGCCCGCTGACCACGACCTGCTGCTCCGGCAGGTTGAGACTGACGCCGCCGCGATCCTGCTCACGCTGCAGCCGTAGCTCTCCGACCCGCTTCAGCAGCACGAGAACCGCATCGGCCGTGCCCGCACTCAGCTGCTGGTGTACGCCCTCATAGTCGAGCTGGGCCCTGCTCTTCACCCTCGCTCGTACGACGTTGACGTCCGTCGTCTCCCCTGACGAGTCGAGGTCGATGCACCAGACCAGGGCCGGGCGGAGCTGGCCGGGCAACAGGCTCGCCGCACCTTCAGACAGGGACAGCGGGTGCAACGGGATCCGATGGTCGGGCGCGTAGAGGGTCTGCCCGCGCTTGTGCGCTTCGACGTCGATCGATCCGTCGGCGGCGACGAACGCTGCCACGTCGGCGATCGCATAGAAGACTCGGAACCCGCTGCCGACCCGTTCGAGGTGCATCGCCTGGTCGAGGTCTCTCGATCCCGCCGGGTCAATCGTCACCAAAGGGACGTCCGTAAGATCTCGGTCGGGCAGTCTCGGAGACCCGGCGGCTTGGGAGGCTTCGGCCAGCACCTCCGGTGGGAACCCCTGCGGGACGTTGAACTGGTCGTCGATCGCGCGCATACCGTCGGCGAAGCTCGATCCGTCCTGGCCGTGCAGGTCGACACTCCGACGTGGCACCGCCGCACCTCCGGTGAGTCTGTTCTGGCGTCCTGGGCGATCTCAGACTAGTGGTCACGTTGCGTTGACACCCGCTCGAAAGAGTGCCGGGCAAATGCTCCGGGATGGGACCGACCCCGAACCCCGGCCGCGCTCGCCGACCAGTTCCGCTCACTCGAGTGAAAGGTGGAGCAGAGGCCGTCCCTGGAAGCAGCTACGACGTCGTCGCCTCGAGCTCGCGAGGTCGACCAGCGCAGCAGGGGCGCTGCCCTCGCCCGCAGGTCAGGCGCGGACGCCGCCGAGGACGATCGCGAGGATTCGCTCCTGCTGGTCGGCTTGCAGGTTGGGCATCATCGTGCAGCCACCGATGAGCCTGAGCAGGTCGGCCGGCTCGACGTCACGGCGAACGGCGCCCGCAGTCTGAGCACCCACCAGCACCAGGGTCATCGCCTCGATGATGACCTCGCGTGAGTGAGTGAACAGCTCGGAATCCTTGCCGATCGCGTCGGCGAGCTCGTGCATCAGGGCTTTCTTCTCCGCGGCGTAGCCCACGAACTGCCGGAGCCAGAGCTCGAGGGCATCCCACGGGGAACGGGTCGACACGAGCTCTCGCGCGCTCTCGACCAGGTTGTCGACTCCGTCACGGTAGACGGCCTCGACAAGGGCTAGGCGGGACGGGAAGTGGCGGTACAGCGTGCCGATGCCGACATCGGCCCGACGGGCCACCTCCTCCAGCGCGACATCGTTTCCGCGCTGGGTGAACGCGGCGCGCGCGGCCTCGACCAGCCGCGCGTAGTTGCGCTGAGCATCGGCGCGCAGCGGACGCGGCGGAGCGGCAACAGTGGGCGCGGACTGCCCGGTCGCCATCAATCTCACCTCTCTGAAAAATTAACTTGATAAGTGGAGGGTGCCTCCGTATTGTAAGTGGAGGGCCCTTCCACTTATTTCCCATCGTACCCGAAGGAGTTGGCTTCGTGCCTACCCAAACTACTACCACCCTCGAGCCGGTTGAACTCAGCGAATCCCGCGGCGCACCACGACGGAAGAACCCGACGGTGCTGCTCGCGGTGATCCTGGTGGCGCAGCTCATGGTGGTGCTCGACATGAGCATCGTGAACGTGGCGCTTCCTGACATGCAGCAGGCCTTGCACTTCTCCCCCACGGGACTGTCCTGGGTGTTGAACGCCTACACCTTGGCCTTCGGTGGCCTGTTGCTGCTCGGTGCCCGGGCCGGAGACCTCGTCGGCCGCCGCCGCATCTTCTTGATCGGCATCGGGTTGTTCACCGTCGCCTCGCTGTTGGGCGGACTCGCCACG
>JBOHDU010000291.1:0-1726 GCA_050700615.1 Nocardioidaceae bacterium | reverse complement strand
GGACACAGCTCACTCGGCATCACTGCCGATACCTACACATCGGTATTCGGAGAGGTAGCGGCCGCCGCCGCAGAAGCCACCGCTGCCCTGGTGCCGAGGCGTCGCACCGGTACTGGCGCTGTCACCTCGCTATCACGCGAGACCAGGGAGAACACTTAGATGGTATATTCTCCCTGGTCAGGTGGTGCCCCCGGCAAGATTCGAACTTGCGACCGTCGGATTAGAAGTCCGATGCTCTATCCAGCTGAGCTACGAGCGCCAGTCAGATCCGTCTGGTGACCTGCTGAAGTCTACTGACCGGACCCGGAAGTTCACATATCCTCTTAGGGGAGGGGCAGGGGGGCGACCCCGGGGGACTGTGGCGGGCTCGGAGGTCCGGTGGAGATCGAGGTAAGGGCTGACGGTGAGCCCATCGGGGGGCAACGCGCGCTTGGCGAGGTCGAATCGCTGCGCGAACGCGCGCGTCGTGTACTCCGGCTAGCCGTTGCGGAGGGTCGGCTGTCGGCTGTGCACATCTACTCAGTGCCGACGGTGGCCGCGAAGCTCTGGCTGTCGGCGACTCCGGTTCGCGAGGCGATGCTCGAGCTCGTCGGCGACCAGCTCATGGAGGCCGTGCCGAACCGCGGCTTCAGGTTGGTGATCCCGCCGCCCGAGGAGATGGCCAAGGTCGGGCGGATCCGCCTGATGCTGGAGCCACCGACGATCGGCGGTTTGTGCCACCAGCTGACGCCGCTTCAGATCGAGGGGCTGCGCGGCATGGTGGACCGCGTCAGGAAGGCGACGTTGAACAGCGACGTCCGAGCCGCTATCGAGACCGACAACAGGTTCCACGACGTGCTCGTCGGGCTGTCCGACAATGACCGTCTCATCGAGCTGATCGCCAGGCTTCGTGCGCAGGTCCGGGTGGGGGAGGTGGCCCTCGCGCCAAGCCCGACGAGCCGTGACGCGCTCGATCGGATCCAGCGGCTGGCTCCCGATGGTAGACAGCTGCTTGACGAGCTCGAGGCTCACCGGGAGTCCGAGGTGCAGATGTCGGTTCGCCGCTACATCAAGCGCTCCGTCCCGCATCCGTACGACGGTACGCTCTGAGGCGTGACATCGACTGCTGGAAGCGCTGCGTTGGCACCGCTCCCAGCGGCCCCGGTTCCCGGACCGACCGCAGACGGGCATGGAGATCCCGGTCCGGTACGCAGCACCACAGCGAGCCGCGTGGCAGTAGCCGTTGTCATCGGGCTTGCGTCCGCCGGTTGTGTGTGGGGGCTGCATCACGAGCTGGACCGGGCGATGGGTCCGGCCGCGTTGGGTTGGGGGGCGCTGTTCTCCCTGACCCCCGCGCTCCCGCTGGTGGCGCTGTTCTGGTGGGTGGGCACGCCGCAGCGCGAGCCACGCTGGCTGCTTCTCGTCGCGGTGCTGTGGGGCGGGCTGGCGGCGACGTACATCGCCCTGAAGCTCAACGCGTGGCTGGCGATCCAGGTCGGTGACGTCTACCAGGCCAGCGCGAGATCGGCGGTTTTCGTCGCGCCCTGGGTGGAAGAGGCAGCCAAGGGCACGATCATCTTCGCGATCGTGCTGTGGCGTAAGCACGACTTCAACGCCGTCGTGGCGGGGGTCGTGTACGGCGGGCTGGTGGGCACGGCGTTCGCGTTCACCGAGAACCTCGTCTACTACGGCCCGCTCTTCCAGGAGTGGCACGACGCGAAGGGCACCGGGGCGGCCCTTAGTGCAG
>JBOHDU010000290.1:0-1953 GCA_050700615.1 Nocardioidaceae bacterium | reverse complement strand
GATCGGGGACCAGCGGGGCCGGAAGTGCTCGACGATGCGGTTCGGCGGTCGGATGCTCGCCGATCATGGGGCGCCGAGACGGCGGCGCCGCGCTGAGTCCCCAACACACCTTAGCGAATGGTGACCTGACGGTTCGCTAGGCCGCTGCGGGCCGACCTTTCCTCGTCGTTGAGCGGCCTGGAGTCAGCCAACGCCTCGCCGAGCCTCACGGCGAAGTCGGCGGCGGGCCGTTCGAGCACCTCGGCGCCGGTGCCGACCGGGAGGTCCCACACCGGAACCAGCAGCCCGTGCGCCCGGAACGACCCGACCAACCGCGAGTCCGGCCCCAGCTGGTCGGCCTTGGCCACATGCAGCCTGGCCAGCGCGGACAGCAGCGGCTCCTCGTCATGGGGCAGCACCCACCGCAGATGCTCTTTGGTACCTATCGACACCCAGTAAGCCGCCTCGACCGTCGTCAGCCGCCGGGTCGGGTCGACGGCGTCGTCGAGCCGCTCGAGCGTGGCCGCAACGGTCGCGTCCGACTCCTCGGTCCCGTCGAACCAGAACTCGAAGCCGTCCAACACCGTGACCTCGAAGGCGGAGCCGGGATCGACGACGTCCTGGAGGCGTGGACCGGTCGCGGACAGTGACGCCATCACGACGCTGTGTCCGGGGCCACCCTCCAGCCCGAGCCGCAGTGCCTCGGCCAGGTCCCTGCTGGGGTCGCCGGACTGATGGGCGACTTGGACGGCGACCCAGACGGTCCCATCGGCCTTGACCAGCGCCGGCGAGATTCCGGGCAGGACGGTGGCGACGACCACGGATCGGTCGTCCCCAGCCCCGTCGTACGCGCCCGGTCTCAGCGCCAGCGACGCCGATGCGGCCGGGACGAACTCGCGCAGCGCGATCCAGTCGCACTCGCCCGGCAGGCCTTCGAAGGACCGGACGACGTACGGAGTGGTGCCGTCGACGGCGCCGTGACACGCCTTGTAGCGACGGCCCGAACCGCAGGGGCATGGCTGCCTCGGCCCGACCTCATGCCCAGCCTCCCGGCCGATCGGAGCACCGGCGGAAGCGGCCGCCCGCCTACCGCGAGACTTCTTCGCCATGCTCAGACAACCGCCAGCACGCCGAAGACGGTGTTTCCGGCGGGCGCCTCGCGAACGCCCCACTCCTTGGTCAGCTTCCGCACGATCGCCAACCCACGACCTCGCGGCGACAGGTCCGGCCCGTGCAGCAGGGTCGGCAGGGTCGGGGAGCCGCCGTCGACCACCGACACGGTGACCGTCTCGTCAGCAATCTCGATCCGTACGATCAGGCCACCGCCTGGGATCGGGCGGGCGTGCTGCACGGCGTTACCGAGCAACTCGCTGACAACGACGCAGGTGTCGTCCACGACATGCTGCGGCATCGAGCGCCGCAGCAGCATGTCCGCCACGTCGGCACGTGTGGCCTGGACTGCGCACGGTGCGAACGGCACGCTCCATGAGGTCGTGTCGGGCATGGCGCGGTCGGCTGACTCGGACACCGGCTGAGCAGGCACCCGTACACTGTGGCTGGCCGAACCGAGCTTTGCAAGCCCCGCGGAAGTGCGCTCGAGGTGGTCGGAGCTGCAAGCCGTCAGCGGTTTCACCCGGGTTCCGGCAGCCGTGGAGCGGTGCAGCGGCGTCAGGGCTGTGCCCGGTTTCTCAGCTGGGCCAGGGTGTCACCCGGGTTGTCGGTGATCAGGGCGTCCACCCCGAGGCCAACACAGACATCGACATCCGCGGCGTTGTTGACGGTCCAGACATGCACCTCGTAGCCCCTGTCCTTGACCTTCTGCACATACTCCGGGTGGGCGCGAATCACATTGATCGAGGGACCCGCAACACTGGAGCCCAGCGGCAACGTCCCGTCGCGGAAGCGTAGCGGCACGCGATCCATCAGATACACCCGCTCCAGCCGTGGAGCGTTATAAAGTAAGCGGCGCAGTCT
>JBOHDU010000289.1:0-3342 GCA_050700615.1 Nocardioidaceae bacterium | reverse complement strand
GGAGTAACCAGAACAACCAGAACCTATATTTCTGGGGCGGAACCGCCTCGTACACCCAGAACAGCGCCGACAATCTTCTGCGCGACGCACAGTGGCATCGCGCCATGGACATCTATCCTGGGCATGTGGTTTACGGGACCAAGACGGAGTCCTACGCCCAGTTCACCGACATCTTTGATTCCACGAAGCCCGACCCGAGCTGCACCGCCCAGACGAGCACGTTCTGACAGCAACGGTCGTGCCGCGGTCTGCTCTCGCCAAGGTCGTGGCGGCGGCCTGCCTCATGCTCTTGGGCGGTTTGGTGTGGCTGCTTGCCCTGGCGCACTCCGATCCGGCGGCTCCTAGCGTCCTTCCACCGCGAGGGCCCGCGTGGGTCTGGTTTGTCGACGGAGCCGATGCCCACGGTGCCATCGTCGACAGATTCTCCACCCACCCAGGCCTGACCCAGGTCGACGGCTATCTGTCTGACGGTCGCCAGGGGTGGCGTATCAAGACGGGCAGCAACCCACCAGGTGGGGAGGTCTGTCTGGCGCGCTGTCCCGACGCCGTGCTCTTCTCGTCGTACGTAACCATGAATGAGCCGCAAACGGCGGATCCGGACATGCGGTGGATCAGAGGCGGTCGGGTGGACAACGTCTCGTCGGGGATACCTTCGAGTCTCCCAGGCAAGGAGGTTGTCTTCGCCGCACTGTCTCGGTCGGTGTTCGTGGCACAGCGGTCGGACCTGCGTGGTCGCAATCAGGTCTATCTGGCCGACCCGCAACACTCAGCATCACTGTCGTTGCCCCCGCTGGCGCAGGCCCGAGCATGGGCAGACCCGACTCTGAGGCATGTGGTCGTTTTCCTGGGAAGCACGACGACGCGGCTTCAGACGGTTGTGTGGCTAAGTCGGGGAGTGCAGGGCTGGCGAGAGGTCGGGCGGTTGCATGGTATCGACGCAGAGTCGGCCTGTGTGAGCGACGACGGTCGGCACGGAATCGTCCTCGGGCAACGGGCAACGGAGCTTGACTTGTCATCGCCGACGCCGTCGAACGAGGCGTTGGCGGTACCTGCGGGGGCGGGGAACTGCGCCTTCAGCTCTCGGGGGCCCGTTTTCGTGAGCAACTCAGTCTCCCCAGGTGGGCAACGGTCGGTGGTGACCCAGCTTGATGCTTCAGGTGCACTGGTCTGGTCGCGCAACGCGGCCCAGTCGGTGACCTTGTCCGCCGATCCGCAGTCCCCGGATGTGGTCCTGTCGGTCTCGGCGCAGCATCGCGGGGTGGAGGTGCTCGACAGTGAGGGCAAAGTTGCTCGACGGATGAGCGCTGACGCCGGGTTGATCGCCGGTCAGGATGTCGTGACGGTCAGCCACGTGGGCAAGGTGACGTGGACACCGCTGCCCAAGTGAGAGAGTTGCCTCATGCACGCCGTGCAGGAGGCTGACAGCCCGTCGACCCGACCGGAGCTGGTCGCCTTCGACGAGGTGGCGGTGCGGTATCGGGGCGGCGTGACCGTCGGGCCGATCAGTTTCAAGCTGTCGGCGGGCCGGGTATTGGGCCTCGTGGGTGAAAACGGGGCAGGAAAGACCACAATCCTCCGGTTGCTCTGTGGCCTTGTGGTCCCGCGCGCCGGCGCGGTGACGGTACGTGGCGAGCGGGTTAATGCTGGCCACGTGCCGGCGGATCTGGGCGCACTGATCGAGGAGCCTCCCTTCTTCGGATGGGCCACCGGCCGGCAGCATCTCCTGCTTGCTGCGTCCGCACAGCCGGGATGCAGGCCACGCGTCGCAGAGTTGCTCGACCTGGTCGGGCTCGCCGCTCGTGGCGACGATGTCGTTGCCTCGTACTCGCAGGGCATGAGGCAGCGGCTGGGCATTGCGAGGGCGATGCTGCACGATCCACAGGTGCTGGTGCTGGACGAGCCGAGTAATGGGCTGGATCCACGCGGGGTCAGTTGGCTGCGCGGTATGCTCCGCCAGCGCGCGAACGACGGTAAAGCGGTGATCGTCTCAAGCCATCTACTTGCCGAGATGCAGTTGGTGGCGGACCAGGTCATCCTGCTCGCCGGCGGCCAGGTTCTCGGCGTGGTCGACGTGTCGCAGCTGTCGACTCGGCCGGGGGCGCTCGAGGAGGCCTACTTCGAAATGCTCTCTACCGCGGCGGCACCCGACATGGCATGAGGTCAGCGTGATGGGCGTTGTTCTGGTCGGTCGACTGGTGCGAGCCGAGTTGAGCAGGCGCTGGCTTCGCGTGATGCTGGCCGTCGTTGTCGCTGTCCCGGTTGCAATAGCGCTACTGCACGAGTTCAGCGTCTCGCCAGTGCCAGAGTTTCCCAATGGATTCGAGCTTTTCGCAACCCGCATGCTCTCATTGGGGATGGTGGCGTCCATGGTGTCGTCCGCCGAGTTGGTGGCCGGAGCTCGAGAGCTGCGGATGGTCGAGTCCTTGCAACTGTCCAAGGTACGGCCCGGTCGCTTCGCGTCGAGCAGTTGGGCAGTCGGAGCTTGCCTCGGCGTGGGTGGCGCGCTGATCGCGACCGCCCTGTTCGTGGGGATCCTCGCAGGGATCAACGAGGTCGGACTGTTCTCCGCTGACGCGTGGCGACATGATCCGGACGTGTCACGAATGGGTCGGGATGCCCTCATGATTCTTGTTGGCTGCCTTGCCGGTGCTGGAGTCGGCGTGCTCGTCGGCTCCTACAGCCGGTCTGGCGTTGCTGCGGTCGCCTTCGGCGCGTGCCTGATGGTGGGCATGCAGGCGCTGTCATTCTTCACCGCTGTTTCACCGGTGCTGAATGGCCTGTGGGTCGTCCTGCCCCTTGGTGCTGCCGACCAGCTTGAGAGCCACACCAGCCTGAGTTCGGTAGACCTTCGTGCCGCTCTCGCGGCATTGGCGTTGTACGCAGGGGTGCTTCCCTTGCTTGGCGCGACTCAAGTCGCCGAGAGCCTCGTCGTACGCGGCGACCGCAAGAAGAACCTGCGGCGACGTCGAGGTGCGAAAGTGCGGCTGGTGACCGCAACGACGTGTCTGCTCGGGGTTGGTCTGGTCCTCCCGGTGGCCCTGCGCGACTTGCTGCCCTGGTACCTCTCGCCGCTTTGGTTGGAACAATCAGCAGGCCATCGGACGAGCAAGGACGTCGCCCGGCGGTTTATCGCCGCGGCGCAGGCCGGAAGGGACGCCGCCGACACCCATCTGCCTGGCACCACGACGTCCGGGCTGCTCGGGCCGTATCTCGGATACGTACGGCACAGCCGTCACATCTCCGTCTCCGTGACGGAGTCTCTCGACTGGAACCCCGCAGACGTTCAGATCACACCACAGAAGGGGCCACTGTTCGACCTGTGCTTGAGCTTCAACAACGGTC
>JBOHDU010000288.1:0-2175 GCA_050700615.1 Nocardioidaceae bacterium | reverse complement strand
GCGGCTTCGTGGGTGAAGGCGACTTCGGCGTCGACGAAGCCGGCTGCGGCCAGGCCGTCGAGGTACTCCTGCTTGGATAGCGCGCCGGCGATGCAGCCCACGTAGGAGCCGCGCTCGGATCGGTCGGCGACGCTCAGGTGGTTCTCCGCGACCACGTCAGAGATGCCAATGCGCCCACCGGGGACCAGGACTCGAAACATCTCGGCCAGCACGGCCGGCTTGTCGACCGACAGGTTGATCACGCAGTTGGAGATCACCACGTCGACCGAGCGGTCGGGAAGCGGCACGTCCTCGATCGTGCCTTTCAAGAACTCGACGTTGGTCACCTCAGCGCGAGCTGCGTTCTGACGGGCCAACGCGAGCATCTCGTCGGTCATGTCCACGCCATAGCCGAAACCGGTCGGCCCGACCCGCCGGGCGGAGAGCAATACGTCGATGCCGCCACCAGAGCCGAGATCGAGCACCCGCTCGCCTGGCCGCAGCTCGGCGACCGCGGTCGGGTTGCCACAGCCCAGGCTCGCCGCGAACGCTTCGGCAGGCAGGCCGTCGCGCGCATCTACGCCGTAGAGCGTTGCACCGAAGCTGCCATCCACCCCTTCGGGGGCACCGCCGCAGCAAGACGATCCCGACGAGTCCCCGCACCCGCAACCGGGCTCCTCCAGCGCCAGCACCTCACTATTAGCCGCCCCGGCGCTGACGCGGGTCGCTGCCTCGGCGTAGCGCCGACGCACCATCTCGTGGACACTTTCGGACACTGGCCCTCCTCCTTCGACAAACAGACCGATCCATCGATGATAGACGATGCATTGAGAGCTGTCAATGGGTGTACGATGGCTCGTGCATGGCCCGCTCAGTGACCGCTCTCGTCGACGACCTGGTTGCGTGCTGTCGGCCAGTCACCGCGGGCGTCGTCGACCAACCCACGGCTACGAGGCTCGCACACGCGTTTCGAGCGATCGGGGAGCCCACCCGCGTCCGGCTCCTCTCGCTCATCGCGGCCCATGCCAACGGCGAGGCGTGCGTGTGCGAGCTCACCGAGCCCGTCGGCCTCTCCCAGCCCACCGTCTCTCACCACATGAAGCAACTTGTCGATGCCGGCCTCGTACGGCGAGATCAACGCGGCAAATGGGCCTACTACTGCATCGACGAGGATGCGCTCGCCGCGCTCGCCGGTGTGCTGCAGGCAAACTCGTCTCCCTGAAGGATCGCATACGGAACGAGCCGCCGTGAAACAGAGACTGCCACATCTCCCGGCCCACTGAGCCAGGTGGAGCAACCCCGGCCACGTGCAGTGGCGCCCCTCTCGGGGGCCGCCAAGGCTTCGAATCTGCGGCGCAGGTCCAGATAGGCCTCTCGCAGCGCTGCAACCGGTCGCGGTTCTCAGGAACTCGGTCGGCACCTCGCTCTTTGTGCCCATGTGGAAATGTCGCATTCACCCAGCCGGACGTAAGCCGGGCCCTCTAGTCGGTGCCTGCAGGCCGGTCGCCACCTTGCGGATGTCGCCGACCAGGTCCGAGCCGCCCACCTCCTTGAGTACATAACCCGACGACCCGGCCAGGATCGCGTCGAGCAGTGCCTGGTCGTCGGCGAACGAGGTCAGCACCAAGCAGGCCACCTCTGGGTTCTCCGAGCGCACCTCCCGGCAGACCTCCACCCCGTTGCCGTCTGGGAGATGGACGTCCAAGACCGCGACCCGCGGGCGGGCGGCGGGGATGCCCTCGAGCGCCTCGGCAGCGGTCGCGGCCTCCCCACGACCTCGATCCCCCCATCCGCCTCGAGCAGGCTGCGCTGGCCCTCGCGGACAACCTGGTGGTCATCGAGCAGGAACACCCTGATCTTGGTCTGCGGCTCACCCATGTCAACTACTCCTTCTCCGTGACGATCGGCGTCTTCATCACAACCGGCGTCGGCCGGTCCACCTGGCACGCCGGCGGACTCGTTTCGGCACTACGCATTCGAGGCCCCTGTCAGCCTCCTGGTCGGCCGGGCCGGCCCCCCGCCGCGGCTGCTCAGGGTGCGGAGCCGGGACTAGCCAGGAGAGCTGCCAGGGCCGGCAGGCGCTTCGCGAGGCGCTCCTCGGCGCGTCGGCGGGCCGCGGGGCCTGAGCTTGGCCCGGTGAGCTCGTGGCCGACACCTAGGCGTTCGCAGAGCTGCACGAGGGCGGCGTCGTAAGAG
>JBOHDU010000287.1:0-1657 GCA_050700615.1 Nocardioidaceae bacterium | reverse complement strand
GGGATGCACCGAGGCCGCGGTTGCATGCACTCACGGTTTGTTCGTCGGCAAGGCGGTCGACCGGCTCCGTGACCACCCGGCGATCACGCACGTGGTGACGACGGACACCGTGCCCGCCAAGCTGGATTGGCCCGAGCTGCAGGTCTGCTCAGTGGCGGGGCTCTTCGCGGAGGCGATCTCTCGGGTGCACGCGGGGGAGTCGGTCAGTAGCCTGTTCGACGGCGTAGACCCTACCCATGGCCCGCCCCACCCGACGCTCCCCTTCGAGGACATCGTCGACACCTGACCGCCGCATCACGTGTGGCGTCGCTCCCAGAATGCAGAAACGGCGGCGGCAACGTCGTACGCTCTCACCGTGCTAGATGCTCCGATCGGTATCTTCGACTCCGGCTTCGGCGGGCTCACCGTCGCGCGTGCCGTCATCGACCAGCTGCCGCACGAGCCGATCCTCTACCTCGGTGACACGGCCCGGCAGCCCTATGGGCCGCAACCCATCGGCGACGTGCGCGAATACGCGCTGGAGTGCCTCGACCACCTTGTCGAGCGCGGGGTCAAGGCGCTCGTCATCGCCTGCAACTCGGCCAGCGCCGCAGTGCTGCGTGACGCTCGGGAGAGATATCCCGTGCCGGTGGTCGAAGTCATCTTCCCGGCCGTGCGCCGAGCGGTTGCCGCCACCCGTAACGACCACGTGGGCGTCATCTGTACCGTCGCAACCACGACCTCCATGGCGTACGACGACGCGTTCGCGGCCGCTCCGCAGGTTCGGCTGACGAGCCAGGCATGCCCGCGGTTCGTGGAGTTCGTCGAACGCGGCGTCACCGGTGGTCCCGAGCTGCTCGCCGTCGCGCACGACTACCTCGGCCCCCTGGTGACCGGCGGCATCGACACCCTGATCCTCGGGTGCACGCACTATCCGTTGTTGACCGGCGTCATCAGCTACGTCGTCGGGGGCCAGGTCACGTTGGTCTCGAGCGCCGACGAGACCGCCAAGGACGTCTACTCGCTACTCGTGCGGGAGGGCCTGGAGCGGCCTCTCGACTGCCCGCCGCCCGTCCACCGGTTCCTCACCACCGGGCAGCCGGCTGAGTTCCGTGAGATCGGGCAGCGCTTCCTGGGCCCAGAGCTCGACGTCGTCGACCAGTTCGCGTGGGTGCACGCATGAAGCTCACTGTGATCGGCTGCTCCGGCTCCTACCCGGGCCCGGACTCAGCGGCGTCCTGTTACCTGCTTGAGGCGCCGTACGAAGGCGATATCTACCGCTTGCTCATCGACCTGGGTAGTGGCTCGCTCGGGCCGCTCCAGAACTACGTCGCGCTCGAGCAGGTGAACGCCATCGCGTTGTCGCACCTGCATGCAGATCACTGCCTCGATCTCTGCGGCTTCTACGTCGTTCGCAAGTACCACCCGGGCGGCCATCTCGGCAGCATCCCGGTCTACGGTCCGTCCGGCACGGCTGAGTTGATCGCCCGTGCGTACGACCTCGAGCCTGACCCCGGCATGCGGTTCGAGTTCGACTTCCATGTCTACGACGGTGCGCTGGTGCGCCTCGGTCCGTTCGTCCTGCAGACGACGCCGGTCGCGCACCCGGTCGAGTCCTATGCCCTCGCCATCAGTGACGGTCAGCACCGCATCGTCTACTCCGGCGACACCGGGCCGT
>JBOHDU010000286.1:0-4492 GCA_050700615.1 Nocardioidaceae bacterium | reverse complement strand
TTCATGGCGCTGTTCGTCTTCGTGCTGGGCAAGTAGCCCGCACTTTCGAAGGGAAACATTGTGATGCCCGAGCGGAACCTGGCGGCCAGCAATTTCCTGGTGCCCAACGCCACGCTCATCGTCGAGCTGATCGCGTTCCTGATCATCTTGGGCGTTCTCGCCAAGTGGGTCATCCCGCCGATCAGCAAGGCGATGACCGAGCGCCAGGAGAAGATCAAGCGCCAGTTCGACGAGCTCGAGCAGGCCAAGGCGGACGCGAAGGCCGCCGAGGAGAAGTACCTGTCGCAGCTCGTCGAGGCCCGGCACGAGGCGGCCCGCATCCGCGAGCAAGCGCGTGAAGAGGGCGCGATGATCATCTCCGAGATGCGCGGGCAGGCGCAGGAGGAGTCGCAGCGGATCATCAAGAACGCGCACAACCAGGTCGAAGCCGACCGTCAGCAGGTGATCCAGCAGCTGCGCACCCAGATGGGCAGCATGGCGACGGCCCTTGCCGGCCGCATCGTGGGGGAGTCCCTCGACGATGACGACCGTCGCAGCCGCACGGTCGAGCGCTTCGTCGCGAGCCTGGAGCAGGGCGAGCCGAGCGAGGTCTTCTGATGCAGTCCACCAGCAGCCAGGCGCGCGACGCGGTGCTCGCGGCGCTCGACCAGCAGCTCTCGGGTGGCGCCGATGCCGCTCGGCTGGCCGGCGACCTGTTCGTGCTGGCCTCGGCGATCGACGGCGAGCACTCACTCAACCGGATTCTGACCGAGCCATCGGTGCCGCCCGAAGCCAAGCGGACCATGCTGCGGGCCCTGCTGGAGGGCAAAGTCGGCGAACCGACGTTGCGGGTGGTCGACGACTCGGTCGGACGACGGTGGACGAGGGTGGCCGGCCTTCCTGACACGTTGGAGTACGCCGCGATCACGGCGCTGGCGTTCGCGGCTGCCGAGGCTGGTGAGCTCGACGCCGTGGAGGACGATCTCTTCCGGTTCGAGCGGATCCTCGAGGCCTCGCCTGAGCTGCGCGATGCGCTCTCCGACGCGGCCGCGTCTGTCGAAGGCAAGCGGTCGTTGCTCCACGACTTGCTGCAGGACCGGGTCGGCAGCAGCACGCTGGCGCTCCTCGACCAGGTGGTGTTGCTTCGCCATCGCTCGATCCAGGCCGGACTCGAGTACTACCAGCAGGTGGTCGCGCACTACCGAAACCGGCTGGTTGCCACCGTGTGGGTGGCCGCACCCTTGAGTGGTGACCACAAGGAGCGGATCGCCCGCGCCCTCGCCTCGGAGTACTCCCACGACGTGCATCTCAACGTGATCGTCGATCCGGAGGTCCTCGGCGGTGTGCGCGTCGCCATCGGTGACGAGCTGATCGACTCGACGATCCAAACCCGACTCGCCCAGGCCCGTCGCCGGGTCGTCCGCTGACCCGCGGTGCATTGGCTCGCAGCGGTTTGACCAGAACAACTCAGTCCACGAGAGGCAGAGGGCAAAGGACATGACGGAGCTTACGATCCGGCCGGAGGAGATCCAGGAGGCGCTACAGCGCTTCGTCTCCGACTACAAACCCGAGGCGACGACCCGCGAGGAGGTCGGCACCGTCGCGGAGGCGATGGACGGCATCGCCCGCGTCGAGGGCCTTCCCTCGGCAATGGCCAACGAGCTGCTGGAGTTCGAGGACGGCACACTCGGCATCGCTCTGAACCTCGACATCCGGGAGATCGGCGTCGTCGTGCTCGGAGACTTCACCGGCATCGAGGAGGGCCAGCAGGTCCGGCGTACCGGGGAGGTCCTGTCGGTGCCGGTCGGCGACGGTTACCTGGGACGGGTCGTCGATCCGCTGGGCAACCAGCTCGACGGGCTGGGGGATGTGCAGACGGACTCTCGTCGTGAGCTCGAGCTCCAGGCGCCGTCGGTGGTGCAGCGGCAAAGCGTCAACGAGCCGATGTACACCGGTCTGAAGGCGATCGACTCACTGACCCCGATCGGGCGTGGCCAGCGACAGCTGATCATCGGCGACCGGCAGACCGGCAAGACGGCCATCGGCATCGACACGATCATCAACCAGCGAAGGGCCTGGGAGTCCGGCGACCCCAACCAGCAGGTGCGTTGCATCTACGTGGCTGTCGGCCAGAAGGGCTCGACGATCGCTGCTGTGCGCGGGTCGCTCGAAGAAGCGGGTGCCCTCGAGTACACCACGATCGTCGCGGCTCCCGCGTCCGACGCTGCGGGCTTCAAGTACCTCGCGCCCTATACCGGGTCGGCCATCGGCCAGCACTGGATGTACGACGGGAAGCATGTCCTGATCATCTTCGACGACCTCACCAAGCAGGCCGAGGCCTACCGTGCGGTGTCGCTGCTGCTGCGTCGGCCGCCGGGGCGCGAAGCCTATCCCGGTGACGTCTTCTACCTCCACAGTCGGCTGCTGGAGCGCTGCGCGAAGCTGGCAGACGACATGGGGGCGGGCTCGATGACCGGCCTTCCCGTCATCGAGACCAAGGCCAACGACATCTCGGCCTTCATCCCGACAAACGTCATCTCCATCACCGACGGACAGATCTTCTTGCAGTCCGACCTCTTCAACGCCAATCAGCGACCCGCGATCGACGTCGGAAACTCCGTCTCCCGTGTCGGAGGTGCCGCGATGGAGAAGGCGATGCGGAAGGTGACCGGCTCGCTCAAGATCGAACTCGCCCAGTACCGCGCGATGGAGGCGTTCGCGATGTTCGCCTCCGACCTCGACGCCGCGTCCCGCCGCCAGCTCGAGCGAGGGTCACGGCTGATGGAGCTGCTCCGGCAGCCGCAGTACTCGCCCTATCCGCTCGAGGAGCAGGCGGTCTCGATCTGGGCGGGCACCACCGGCAAGCTCGACCGCGTTCCGGTCGAGGACGTGTTGCGCTTCGAGCGCGAGTTCCTCGAGTTCCTGCGGCACGAGCATGTCGACGTCCTCGACGCCGTGCGCGAAAGCCGCGACTGGTCCGACGAGACTGCCAAGTCCGCCGAAGACGCCTACAACGCCTTCCTCGAGCAGTTCGAGACAAGCGAAGGTAAGTCGATCAAGGCCGGTCACGAAGAGTTCGAGGCACTCTCCGACGAGGAAGTCGAGCAGGAGCAGATCGTGAAGCAGAAGCGGAGCTGAAGGATGGCCGCATCGCTTCGGGAGCTCCGCGCCCGGATCAAGTCGGTCCAGGCGACGAAGAAGATCACCCGCGCCATGGAGCTCATCGCCGCGTCCCGGATCATCAAGGCTCAACAGCGAGCCCAGGCGGCGACCCCGTATGCCCGTGAGCTGACCAGAGCCGTCTCCGCGGTCGCGACGTACTCCAACGTCGAGCATGCGCTTACGTCGGAGCCGACCGATCCGAAGCATGCCGCAGTGCTGGTCGTGACGAGCGACCGTGGGCTGGCCGGTGCCTACTCGTCGGCCGTGCTCCGTGAAGCCGAGCGGCTGTGTGAGCTGTTGCGGGGTGCGGGCAAGCGGCCCCACGTCTACGTCACCGGGCGCAAGGGCGTGGCCTACTACCGCTTCCGTGACCGCCCGATTGTCGAGAGCTGGACCGGCTTCTCGGACACACCGACCTACGACGACGCACGGCGGGTGGGGCAGAGCCTGATCCAGGCGTTCCTCGCCGACGAGGGCGAGATCGCGGTCGACGAGGTGCACGTCGTCTACACCCGCTTCAAGTCCATGCTGGTCCAGGAGCCGGTCGACCGGCGGTTGCTGCCCCTCGAGGTCGTCGAGGGCGAGGAGAAGCCGCCGGCGGACGAGATCCACCCTTTGTACGAGTTCGAGCCCAGCGCCGAAGAGGTGCTCGACGCGCTGTTGCCGCGCTACGTGGAGAGCCGGATCTTCTTCGCGCTGCTTCAAGCCTCTGCATCCGAGCTCGCTGCCCGCCAGCGGGCGATGAAGGCGGCGACCGACAACGCCGACGAGCTCGTCAAGAAGTACACGCGCGTCGCAAACCAGGCCCGCCAGGCCGGGATCACCCAAGAGATCAGCGAGATCGTCGGCGGCGTCAACGCCCTCGCTGATGCCAATGCAGGAAATGAGTGAAGGACTATGACTGCCACCGTTAGCGAAGAGACGACACAGCACACGGGGTCCGTCGGCCGCCTCGCGCGGGTCAACGGGCCCGTCGTCGACGTGGAGTTCCCGATGGACACGATGCCGAGGATGTACAACGCGCTGACCGTCGACCTCGAGCGCAATGACACCAAGCGCACGCTGACTCTCGAGGTCGCCCAGCACATCGGTGACGGGATGGTGCGGGCGATCTCGATGGAGTCGACCGACGGCCTGGTGCGTGGTGCGAGCGTCAGCGACACCGGAGGCCCGATCAGCGTCCCGGTCGGAGACGTCACCCTCGGGCACGTGTTCAATGCCATCGGCGAATGCCTCAATCTCAAGGACGGTGAGAAGCTCGAGGTCAAGGAACGCTGGCCTATCCACCGCAGGTCGCCGGCGTTCGACACGCTCGAGTCCAAGACCGAGATGTTCCACACCGGAATCAAGG
>JBOHDU010000285.1:0-2933 GCA_050700615.1 Nocardioidaceae bacterium | reverse complement strand
GCTTCGACTCGCGGAGGAGCAGGCAGCCGCCGTGACCGCGGAGGCGCAGAAGAACGCCGACGAGTCGCGTAAACGGGCGCTGCTGGAGGCCCAGGCGCTCAAAGCCGACGCGGGCAAGGAGGCCGCCGACATCCGCACCGTGCAGCTGCAGGAGATCGACGAGCGAAGGGTCACGGTCATGGCCGAGGCCGAGCAAACGCGCGACCACGCTCGGGCTGAGGCCACCGACGTCTTGGCATCCGCCAAGCGCGAGGCCGACCAGCTACGCCTGGCGGCACAGCAGGAGACCAACACGTCGCGCACCTCCGCACAGCGCGAGGTGGAAAAGATGCGGGCCGCCGCCGATCGTGAGATCAGCGAGGCCCGGCGGGTGCTCGCCGTCGAGAAGGAGCGGCTGACCAAGGAGGCCGCCGACCACCACTCCACCGCGACGGCCGAGACCGACCGAATGGTGCAGGAGGCCGAAGCTCGGGCCAACGCAGCGGAAGCGCGGGCCAGGGAGGCGATGGACACCGCCACCAAGCATCGCGAGCAGGCCAGCACCGAGGGTGAGAAGTCCTTGGCGCGAGCCAAGCGGGAGGCCGAGCAGATCGTCACCTCGGCTCGGCAGCAGGCCGAGCAGATCGTCCAGAACGCTCGCGCCGACGCCGACCGGCAGCTCTCCTCTGCACGTAGCGAGGTCGAGTCGCTGCACAAGCGCCGCGACGGGATCGTGTCGCAGCTCGGTGGTCTGCGTGACCTGGTCGCGTCGTTCACCGGCGACGACACGGGGTCCGAAGACTCCGGCGACGCCTGAGCGTGCCGCGACCCGGCCCCGGCACGCTCGCGTCGACGGGCGGGGCCGCAAGGGACGCCGCTTGTGACCAGACGAGACTCTGACACCGAGCGCTCCTCCGCGCCGCTGCTGCCGATATGACAAGGTAACCGCATGCCCGAGCGGGATGAGGCAGAGCATCAGGCGCAGAGCCGGCCCAGGGACGCTCCCGGGACCGGGGAACGGGCTGGCCACGCAGTCGGCCAGCCAGAGCTGCCGGCCTGGAGCCCTGCGCGGGCGAGCGCGGGAGAAACCGACGAAGGCGTCCCGACCAAGTCCGGCTGGGCAGTGACGCCGGCGACGACCAGCGATGCAGACGCTGACGAGGACGCTGACGACGACGAGGCCGGCGAGTTCGGTACGCCGGGCAAGCCGATCTCCCGCCATTCCGCCTTCTACAAGGGTTTCTGGGGTGCGATCGGTGTCCTGATCGCGGTGGCGCTGGCGCTGGCCATCCGCGAGATGCAGTCGATCATCCTGATCGTGCTGGCGTCGATCTTCTTGGCCGTCGGGCTGAACCCGGTCGTGGAGTGGCTCACTCGCCGCAGGATCGCTCGCCGCTGGGCGGTGCTGATCGTCACGCTCGGAGTCCTCGGGATCGTCACGCTGTTCGTGGTGTCCCTGGTTCCCGTGCTGCGCGACCAGATCACGACGCTGATCGACCATGCGCCGGGCTACCTCGACGCACTGCGCAAGAACAGGACTGTCCACAGCCTGGACACGAAGTACAACGTCATCTCGACCATCGACGAGAAGCTCAAGGATCCGGCGCTTGCTCAGCAGGCCTTCGGCAGCATCTTCAGCGTGGGGCTGGCCGTCCTCAGCGCGCTGCTGAACGCGTTCATCGTCTTCGTCCTCACGCTCTACTTCCTGTCGGCGCTGCCCCAGATCAAGCAAGCGTGCTACTCGTTGGCACCCGCGTCGCGTCGTACGCGGGTGGCGTCGCTCGGCGACGAGATCCTGCGCAGGGTCGGCGGCTACGTTGCCGGCGCGTTCATCATCGCCTTGTGCGCCGGCACCTGCTCGCTGATCTTCCTCGAGATCATCGGTCTCGGCGAGTACGCGCTCGCGCTGGCACTCGTCGTCGCGGTCACAGACCTGATTCCGCTCATCGGAGCCACCATCGGTGCGGTGATCGTGTCGTTGATCGGGCTGGCGAACTCGCTGACCATGGGCATCGCCTGCGTGATCTTCTACGTGGTCTACCAGCAGGTCGAGAACTACGTGATCTACCCGCGTGTGATGCGCTCGTCCGTCGACGTCCCCGGCGTGGTCACCGTCATCGCCGTGCTCACCGGCGGGACGCTGTTCGGGATCATCGGCGCGATGCTCGCGATCCCGCTCGCCGCGGCCGTGCTGCTGATCGTGCGAGAAGTCGTGATCCGCAAGCAGAACGAGTCCTAGCCCGTCGACCTTGCGTCTCGGCAGCCGCGGCGATGTTCGGGTGGGCGGTCCGCGTCAGGGGATCACCTTGCGCATCACGCAGTGGTTCTTGCCCTTGGCTCGGACGTAGCTGAAGCCGGCCTGCTCGAACATGCTCCGCGTGACGCTGTAGAGGAACGATGCGGTGACCTTCTGCCCGTCGGTGTCCTGCGGGTAGGCTTCCACGACCCCACCGCCGGCCCGAGCGATCAGCCCGAGGGCACCATCAAGTGCAACCCCCGCCACTCCCTTGCGCCGGTACTTCTTGTCCACGAAGAAGCAGGTGAGCCGGTAGTCAGGCAACGTGTCGAGATGGGCGTCGTACTCCTTGCGGTGGTTGATGTTCGGCAGCTCATCCGGGGTTCCGTACTCGCACCAGGCCACCGCCACATCACCGTCGAACACCAACGCAGCGTGCGCGCGGCCCTCGTTGACCAGCCGCTCCTTGAGGGCACGGTTGTCCTCGGCGGTGAAGCTCTTCTCGGCGTGGGACGTGTGGAACCAGGTGCACCAACACCCGCCCCAAACGCCGTTGTGCCGTTCGGCGAGCTGCGCGAACGCCCCCCAGGTGTCGGGCGCGAGCGGCTTGATCGCGTACTCGCTGGTGCGCGGCTGGGTTTCGGTCATGGGCCACACGGTAGCTCCCCTTGCGGACGATCCGCGTCCGGATTGCGGCCGGTGCTTCACGGCGGCGAAC
>JBOHDU010000284.1:0-2810 GCA_050700615.1 Nocardioidaceae bacterium | reverse complement strand
AACGTGCACGGTGTCACGGTCCATCTCGGCCGGTCGCGGCCGGATTCGGCGACGCGGCCAGTTTCCAGCGCGCCCGAACAGCAAGATCAGTGCCGGGACGAGCACCGGCCGGACCACGAACACCTCGAGCAGCACGCCGATGACCATCACCAGGGCGAACTCGCGGAACGGCACGAGCGGAACGATGGCCAGCGTGGCGAAGCTGCAGGCAAGGGAGACCCCCGCGATCGTGATGGCGCGCGACGCCTGCGGCGCGGTCGAGGCGACGGCCTCCGGAAGCTCGCGGTCGTACGACGCGTCCCAGATTCGTCCGACCAAGAAGATGTTGTAGTCGGACCCGAATGCGATCAGCAGGACGGCTGCCGCGTAAGGCACGTAGAACGTGAACTGTCCGTATCCGAGTAACCGGTTCAGGACGAGCGTGCTGAGCCCCAGGGACGCCGCCAGCCCGGCGACGTCGGCGACGAGCAGATAGAGGGAAGCAAGGGGAGCACGGAGGAACAACAAGAGGATGAGCAGGTCGACCGCCAGCGCGGCGAGCGTGACCCGGAGGATGTCGCCCTCGGTCAGGTCCACGATCTCGGCCGCGATCGCGCTGTCACCGGCCACGCCGATCCGGGCACCCGACAGGCCCGACCGGCTGGCAAGCCCGGGCAGCGCACGCTCGAGGCCGCGCACCGTGTCGAGAGCCGTCCAGTTCAGGGCCGGTGCGTCGAGTACGACGGCGAAGCGAGCACCGTTGCCGTCAGCCGCCAGGAAGACTCCCGCCGGATGCGAGACCGGAACCTGCGCCGGGCCCAGCACGCCGGCAATCCCGGGTTGCCTTGCCAGCAGACGTTCGAAGTGAGTGAGCGCGCCGAGGCGGTTGGCCACCGACGGGCCATTGACCACGACCAGCGTCGGCGAGACGATCCCGGCAGCGAAGCCCTTCTCAGCAGCGGCCGCCGACGCGTGGGCTTCGGATCCGCGAGGGAGCCCGTCGATGATCGACAAGCCGATCTTGGCGTGAGTCAGCTGCCAGCCGGCGAAGCCCAGCCCGACGAGGATCGCGGCCGCCATGACCCCGGCGACGGGTCGAAACGAGAGCAGCCGCAGCAGGCCCGCTCGCCAGCCACCACGTACGACGCCTGCGGCGCCGGAGCCGTCGGGGCCCTTCTCGACGCCGGACGGTATCCGTGGCCAGTAGGCAGCCCGTCCGGTGATCGCGAGCATGGCCGGCAGCAGGGTGAGACTGACAGCCAGGCCCACCAGCACCGTCAGCGCCATGCCGGGCCCCAGCGCGTGGAAGATGCTCATCCGGGCCACGAGAAGCACGGTCGCCCCGGCTGTCACGGCGAGCCCGGCGCCGAGCACCCACGGCGCGTTCCGAACCAGCGCATGCCGCACGGCGTCCTTCGGGCGGTCACCCGCCGCCAGCCGTTCGCGGGTGCCGGCCAGGAAGAACACCGAGTAGTCGGTCACGACCCCGAGCAGCAGGACGACGATGACCGGCTCCAGCTCGGTCGGAACAGCAATGCCCGCTCTCTGACCGGCCCAGGCCGTCACCCGGAGCGTGATCTCGTACGCGACCCCGGCCGAGACGATCGTGAGTGCCGGGGCGAGCAGCGATCGGAACTGGAGTCCGATGACGAGCACGACCACCAGCACTGCGGCGGCCTCCACCCACGGCATTTTGGCGAGGATCTCCTCGTTCTGGGCCACTCGCCCGGCCGACAGGCCGGTGACGCCAATCACCGAGCCATGGTCGGGCAGCCGCCAGAAGTAGTGATGTGCGTAGCGGTTGGCGAGGGTGATCTGGCTGCCGCCTTGGACTCCGGGCGCGAAGATCAGGTACGTCACGGCCGTCGTGCCCTGTTCGCGCGAGAAGGGGAGCAGCCCGGCCGTGTTGACGACCGGTTCGGCACCGGCGATGCCGGCCAGGTCTCGCGGGTGGTGCCGGTCGAGATCTGCGGCGGCGGTGACCACCCGCAGCTGTACCGACCGAGGCAGGCCCGCTGGGTCCCGTTGCACCAGGGCCGTGCGACTCAGGAGGGGTGTGCCGAACTCGAGGTCGGATGACTTCTCGGTCGCGATGGCGGCCGAGTGGGGCGGGATGAACGACGTGAGGCCGCCACCGGTCGTCGCCGACGAGAGGGACGGGAGGTAGTGCATGGCGGCAACCGCGGCTGCGACCCAACCCAGAACCACCAGCCACCGCAGCACCGTGACGCACCAGGCGAACCCCCGTCGTACCAGGTGCCTGGGGTGGCGTCGCCGACTTGCCATGGTCGCTCAGTCCTCGGGCAGTCTCGCTAGTCGCAGGATCGGTTGGTGAACGGGCAGATGGCATACGCTGGGCATCAAGACGACATGATCGAGGAGGTGGCCCTGTCGTCGCCTCACTACCCGCACCTGATGCCGGGCAAACCTGCTCGCGTTGACCCGGACCGACTCGTTTGCTGGCCGTGCGGGCTGGGAACGGCTCCGTTATGGCACACAACGTCGCTCAGAAGCTGATCGCATCTCACCTCGTCGAAGGCGAGATGACGCCAGGCACGGAGATCGGGCTGCGTATCGACCAGACGCTCACCCAAGATGCCACCGGCACGATGGTGATGCTCGAGTTGGAGGCGATGGGCCTCGAGCGGGCCCGCACCGAGGTCTCCGTCCAGTACGTCGACCACAACCTGCTCCAGTCCGGGAGTCAGAACGCCGAGGACCACGACTTCCTGCGATCGGCGTGCCGGCGTTTCGGTATCTGGTTCTCCAAACCGGGCAACGGTGTCTCGCATCCGGTCCACATGCAACGCTTCGGCATCCCCGGCAAGAGC
>JBOHDU010000283.1:0-5601 GCA_050700615.1 Nocardioidaceae bacterium | reverse complement strand
GCTCACGGCCATCAACAACCTCTCGCTGAGCCTGCAGACTCACCTCTACGACGGGGTGCGGCAGGCGATCTCGACGACCGGCAAGGCGGGCGCACGGAGCATCCTGCTGCTGTCTGACGGCAAGGACACCACGGGGACCTCTCTTGACCCCGTGCTCAAGGCGGCCAAGTCGTCCGGGGTCCGGATCGACGCCGTGTCGCTGAACCAGACCCTGACCGCCAGCTCGCCGCTGAGCCAGATCGTGAAGGCGAGCAACGGCGCCATCAGCTCGACGTCGAACGCCAAAGACCTCCAGGCGATGTTCGCCAGCGAGGCCAACGACCTGAACAAGCAGTTGCTGGTCTCCTTCGACCTGCCCAAAGGCTTCACCGCCACCGAAGGCACTGTGCAGATCTCGGTCAAGGCGAACGGTACGACGTACACCGGATCGGCCTTCGTCGGGCTCTCGCCGGTCGGTGACAGCACCGGTCACCAGGCGACCGGGCCGGTCTACATCCCGGCGCCCGTCGGCGGCTTCCACATCAGCACGCCGTGGCTGATCGGCGGCGTCGGTCTGCTCTTCCTCGGCCTGGCCGGAGTGCTCGTGTTCGGGATGACCCGGATGATGCCCGCCGAGAAGACGCCGACGCAGAAGCAGCTCGAGCTCTACACCCTGCAGGGCCCGAAGAAGGGCAAGGTGTCCAAGGTCAAGGACTCCGGCACCGGCATGCGGGAGCAGGTCTTTGCCGCCGCCGAGCGGCTGGTGGAGAAGCGCGACTTCGAAGCCGTGCTCACCGAGAAGCTCGATCGCGCCGGCTTGCACTTCAAGGCCTCCGAGTGGCTGCTCCTGCACGTCGGCCTCGCGATCGGCGCCGGCGTCGTGGGCATGCTGCTCAAGGGCCCCCTGCTCATGATCATCTTCCTCGCCTTCGGGCTGGTCGGTCCGTGGGTCTACCTGTCTTTCAAGGAGTCACGCCGGATCAAGGGCTTCAACCAGGGGCTTGCTCAGACGCTGCAGGTGATCTCGGGGGCGTTGTCGGCCGGACTCTCCTTGCCGCAGGCGGTCGACACTGTCGTGCAAGAAGGCACCGAGCCCATCGCCAGTGAGTTCCGCCGCGCCATCGTCGAGCAGCGGCTGGGGGTCGAGATCGAGGATGCGCTCGACGGAGTGGCCGACCGGATGAAGAGCACCGACTTCAAGTGGGTGGTGATGGCCATCCGGATCCAGCGCGAGGTCGGCGGCAACTTGTCCGAGCTGCTGCTCACTGTCGCAGCTACGCTGCGAGAGCGCGAGTATCTGCGTCGCCAGGTTTCGGTCCTCAGCGCCGAGGGCCGGCTCTCGGCCTGGATCCTGGGCGGGCTCCCGATCCTCTTCACGATCTACCTGACGCTCGCCCGCCCGACCTACATCGCGCCGATGTACCACAACAAGATGGGCTGGCTGATGCTGGGCGCGGCGGTCGTGATGATGATCCTTGGTGCGTTCGGGCTGAAGAAGGCGATCAAGGTGGAGGTCTGACATGACTGCAGAACTGCTTCTGGTGCTCGGCGTCGGCGGGATCTTCCTCAGCATCGGGCTGGCGCTCACCGTGATCGGGGTCGCGACCGCGGAGAAACGCGCGGTCGGGCGCTCTCTTGCCGCCCTCGAAGCCATCACGGCGGCGCCGAAGGAAATGCAGGACGAGCTCGAGCGACCGTTCTCCGAGCGCGTCATCGAGCCGCTGGTCGAGCGCTTCGCCAAGTTCGGCCGCCGCTTCTCGCCGTCTGACAACGCCGAGCGCATCCAGCACCGGCTCGACGTTGCGGGCAACCCGGTCGGCTGGAGCGTTGACCGGGTGCTCGGCCTCAAGATGATCGGCTTCATCGTCATGCTGGCGATCAGCCTCGGCCTGACGATGCTGGTGGGCCTGTCGCTCTTCACCACGCTGGTCGTCTGCGTGGGGCTCTCGATGGCCGGCTACATGGCGCCCAACTACTACATCTACCAGAAGGGCTACGACCGCTCCGAGAAGATGCAGCGCGAGCTGCCTGACGCGCTCGACCTGCTGACCATCTCGGTCGAGGCGGGACTTGCGTTCGACTCCGCCCTGTCCCGGGTGGCGAAGAGCACGGAGGGGCCGCTCGCTCAGGAGTTCGCCCGAGTCCTCCAGGAGATGAACATCGGGATGGGCCGCACCGAGGCGATGAAGGCGCTCGGCGAGCGCACCCAGATCCCGGAGCTCCGGGCCTTCGTCACCGCGATGGTTCAGGCGGACGCATTCGGCATCCCGATCGGCCAGGTGCTGCGGGTCCAGTCCGTCGAGATGCGCACCAAGCGCCGTCAGCGGGCCGAGGAGAAGGCGCAGAAGGTGCCGGTCAAGATCCTCTTCCCGCTGATCTTCTTCATCCTGCCGACGCTGTTCCTGGTGGTGATGGGACCTGGAGTTATCACCATGATTCAGTCCTTTGGCGGCACGGGCTTCAAGTAGGCAACTGATGCGATTTCGCTCGATTTATACGTCTGAAGGGGCTAGCGCAACTAGCCCAAACGGGCTATTTGTCGGGAAACCAAGCGTACTAGCCCCTGAGTCCTGGGATCGTCATCGCGTGCCAGTCCGTCAGCTCCGCTCGCAGATCCTGCGGGCCCGCCTCGACATCGCCACCCGGGCGTTCTGCCTCCTGGCGGGATTCGTGCTGGTTGTGACGTCGACGTCGTTCCAGGGTGCAGCCGGCACGATGCTCCTGCTGATCGCAGTCGGTGCCGTGATGACCATCTGGTCCATCAGCGGCGGCGTCGGAGACCAGACCTATCTCGGGGCTCTCATCGCCGAGGGCGCCTTCGCGGTCGTCCTGGTCTGCCTGAGCCCCTCGGCGGCCTACCCGTTCGTCATCTACATCTGTGCCGCACCGCTGCTTGCCGGCATTCGTGGCGGGATCGGTCCAGCAGTCGCCACGGTCACGATCCAGACGCTGGCGCTCTTCGCGGTGCGAACCCAGAATCTCGGCACGTCCAACGACGTCCTGTCGCTCGGAGGACCTTGGCTGCTCACCGGCTTCGCCGTCGCCGTGCTCGGATCCTGGATCCGGCAGCTGCAGCTCATCGACGAGACCCGGCCATCGCCCTATGCCGCCGCGCACCGGCTGCTCGAGGAGCTGCGCACGGTCACCCGCGGACTCCCTGGCGGGCTCGACCTGCCGACCACCTCCGAGGCAGTGCTTCGCGACGTCACCCTCGCCTTGAAGGGCACTCGATCGGCGCTCCTGCTCACCGAGGAGGGCCAGGGCCTCGAGGCCGTCGCCCATCATGGCGACGACCGCTTTGGGGCCGCACTCGTCGGCGACCCGATCATCGAGCTCAGCATGGAGCTGCACCGGCTGATGCAGCAGCCCCAACCTCGCGGCGAGGCCTGGCACCGCTACCGCACCTGCCTCCCCTTGATCGTCGGCGGTCGATGCATCGGCGTCGCCGTCGTCGACGCGCCCGACGTCGCCCCCCCAGAGGTCCTGATCGAGGTGCAGTCCGAGCTCGAGGACAGCGCCCTCCAGCTCGAGTCTGCCCAGCTCTTCGGTGAGGTGCGCTCCACCGCGACCGTCGAGGAGCGGCGCCGGCTCGCCCGCGAGATCCACGACGGGATCGCCCAGGAGATCGCCTCGCTCGGCTACCTGGTCGACGACATGAGCGCCCAAGAGGCAAACCCAGAGCAGCGCACCAGGCTCACGAACCTGCGCGGTGAGCTGACCCGGGTCGTCACCGAGCTGCGGCTGTCGATCTTCGACCTCCGCAGCGGGGTGTCGCGCAACGCCGGCCTCGGCTCGGTGCTCTCCGACTACGTCCGCGAGGTCGGCAAAAACGCGGGCTTGGCCGTCCACGTGTCGCTGGAGGAGAGCACCAGCCGGCTCCGACTCGATGTCGAGACGGAGCTGCTCCGCATCGCCCAGGAGGCGGTCAACAACGCGCGCAAGCACTCGAAGGCATCCAACCTCTGGGTGACCTGCCGAGTCGAGCCGCCCTTCGCCGAGGTGCGCGTCGAAGACGACGGCGTCGGGTCCGCACACCACCGCAAGGACCACTACGGCCTGCACAGCATGCAGGAGCGGGCCCACCGCATCAAGGCAGTCCTCACCGTCGCCGAGCGCAAGGGCGGCGGCACCACCGTTTCCACCGTGCTTCTCCCCAGCGAGACGCCAGCAACAACCCCCGAAAATGGAGAACGTCATGCCCTACACCGTGCTGCTCGTCGACGACCACGACCTGATCCGGCAGGGGTTGCGTCGAGCGTTTGACCGTCACCCTGACTTCGAGGTCAAGGCCGAGGCGTCTTCCCTACGGTCGGCCATCGAGCTGTCGAACGAGCTCGTGCCCGACGTCATCGTCTGTGACATCCGGCTACCCGACGGCAGCGGCCTCGAGGCGGTCCGCAAGTGGCGCGAGCGCCGCCCGGAGGTCGGTCTCGTCGTGCTGACCATGTATGCCGGCGACGAGCACCTCTTCGCCGCGCTCGAGGCGGGCGCCTCCGCATTCGTGCCGAAGGATGCCCCGAGTGACGACGTCGTGGCGGCCGCCCGGCACGCCGCGTTGTCACCAGGCTCCTTCAGCGCCCCCAACCTGGCCGACGCGATGCGCCGCCGGATGGCGCCGGCCGGCCCGAAGCTGTCGCCGCGCGAGACCGAGGTGCTGGGACTGCTGGCCGAGGGCTACGGAGTCGGACCGATCGCCCGCCGCCTCTACATCAGCGAGTCGACGACGAAGACGCACATCTCGAAGATCTACGAGAAGCTCGGTGCCGGCAATCGCGCCCAGGCGATCATGAAGGCCATCCAGGCCGGCCTGATCACCACCGCAGACCCCCACGACAACGCCGCCGTCATCTGAGCCCACCAGATCTTGCCCCACCTCGCGGCTGCCCTCGAGGCCTGCCGTGACACCCCCAGCGACGCCCTGCTCCCGCGAACCGAGACGCGGGGGCAGGGCGTTCTGTCGCCTCGGCAGGTGTCGCGCCCTGGGCCGCACGCTCGTTGTCTCAGGCCGCGAGATCAGTGCTGCGTGGGGGTCGGGACCTGCATTGGTTGCGGGCCCAGCACAGCAGGGTGGGCAGAGTGGCCCAGGGGGTCTAGTCAGGGTCAGCCGTTCGGCCGACGAGCAATGGCTGCTCACCCGATACCGGACAAAGCGCATTTCTAGCACTCTAGTGATTGCTGGAACTTCCATAGACCGTCCAGCGATCACGACTAACTCTGGGAGGACCAGAAATGCTTGAGTACCTGCGTAAGCTCACCACCCGTCGCAACGAAGAGGGCGCCTCCGCCGTGGAGTACGGCCTGCTCGTCGCTCTCATCGCGGCCGTCATCGTCGTCGCCGTGTTCGCCCTCGGTGGCCTCGTGAAGAGCGCCTTCAACACCACCTGCACCAGCATCACGAGCAACAACCCCAGCATCAGCTCCACCTGCGCCTCATAGCACATCAGCACCAGGAACTGCCGCGGGCCCATCTGGGCTCGCGGCAGTTTCGTGTCTTGTTCGCGCCCAGCTCCCACTGTCGCCAACACCTGCACCTTGGTCCCGCCGCGGGGCCAAGGTCTCAGGGACGTCGACTCCGATCAGCCGTTCGGTGGAGTCAGAGTGGCTGCTCAACCGATACCCGAC
>JBOHDU010000282.1:0-1667 GCA_050700615.1 Nocardioidaceae bacterium | reverse complement strand
ACCCTGCGCAGCCCGGACATCTACGGCAACGGCACCGTCTATCGCGACACCTATTCGATCTACTCGCTGGTCCGCGAGGGCAACTCAGGGGGTCCGCTCGTCTCCCCGAGCGGTCAGGTCATCGGCGTTGTCTTCGCGGCATCGCTCACCAACTCCAGGACCGGTTACGCCCTCACCTCGAAGCAGGTGCAGCACGCTGCTTCGGCCGGTTCCCGGTCAACCGCCCGAGTCGGCACCGGAGGGTGCGCCAGCTGACAGCCAGCCGATCAGCTCGCGGTTGAACCGGCCCGGGTCCTCCTCGTGCGGGAAATGCCCGACCTTCGGCAGGCTCACCGTGTGCAGCTCACCGCTCACGTGCGACCGGCACGCGGCGACGGCTCGGGCCGGCACGGCGCGGTCCTCGGCGCCGGCGATGTGCAGCACCGGCAACGCGACTCGCCGACTCATCAGCGCGTTGAACGCTCTGCCGTCGCGGCGCAGCCTGGAGCGCACCAACCACCGGTGGTACTCCAATGCACAGTGCGGCGACGGCCACAGCGAGAGCGCCTGGTGGTAGCGCTCCGCGACCTCCGGAGTGGGGAAGCCCGACTCGGGTCCCGCCCACGAGCGTAGGTGCTCGCCGACATAGCGCCCTCGCATGATCGCCCGCTCAGGAAACCAGGGAACCTGCATCGCGAGGAGGTGGCCGAGCAGCCGCCCGGAGTACATCCCGCCGGGCGAGCCGAGCATCGCCGCCGGGTGCGGCGCGGCGACCGCGCACAGCCGGCTCACAAGCTCCGGGTGCGCCGTGGCCGCGGTCCACGCGACGTACCCTCCCCACCCGTGGCCGACGAGGGTGGCACGCCTCGACCCCAGGCTTTGCACGACGGCTGCCACGTCGGCGGCAAGCGTGACGGGGTCGTAGCCGCGTGGGGTCTTGTCACTTGCGCCGTATCCGCGCAGGTCCATCGCCACGGCTCGATACCCGGAGTTCGCCAGCGCGGGTAGCTGGTCCCGCCAAGCCCACCAGAACTCCGGGAAGCCGTGCAGGAGGAGCACCAGCGGACGACGGGCATCGGCAGAGGTCTCGGCGATGTGGAAACGCGCTCCGTTGGCGGAGACGTAGCGGTGGCGCCAGGGACCCTCGACCTCGACCGACTCGCGTCGGGTGGTGCCTCTCAACTTCGCTTGAGAACTTGTTTGTTGCTCTTGACCGCGGCAAGGGTCTGCTCGGGCGCCTTCACCTGCTTGAACTTCCGCACCCCGAGGTAGCCCAGCAGCCCGGCGATCACCACATAGACCCCGAACACGATAACGAACGACACGGCCTCTCCGAGCCCGAGCCAGTGCAGGAACAGGGCGAACGCGATCGACAGCATGATGATGGCGAGGAGCACCAGGAACCCGGCCACGGCCATCAGGGCTGCACCGATACCTCCGGCCTTCACGCTGAAACGAAGCTCGGTCTTCGCCAGCTCGATCTCACTGCGAACGAGGTCGCTGATGTCGCGGGTCGAATCTGCGACCAGGCGACCAATCGTCGGCTCCTCGCCGACGTGCTTGCCCATGCTGTCGGTCGTCATCACGGTCCTCTCGTCCTGGTGCACAAGGGGTCATTTCCTGCAGACCCTACGGTGTCGAGCCGACCGGTGCGATCTGCGGGCCCGTCGGGTCCGACCGGGGGAGCC
>JBOHDU010000281.1:0-11544 GCA_050700615.1 Nocardioidaceae bacterium | reverse complement strand
GTGCCGCACCCTGCCACCCCGCAGCACGGAGGGCGCTTGGTGGCCGCCGCGCTGCTGGTAGGTGCGCTCGCCGGAGGTGCCGCAGGATTCGGCGGGGCAGCGATCCTGAACAACAACCAGTCGACGACCGCCGGTGCTGGGCAGTCGAACTTGGCCATCGCGCCGGTGACCGGGCAGTTGGGGTCTGGCGGCGGCACGACGGAGTCGGCGGCCGCGCGGATCCTCCCGTCAGTTGTGAAGATCTATGCATCCTCACCGACGGTGAGCGGGTCCGGTTCGGGCATCATCCTGACGAAAAGTGGCGAAATACTCACCAACAACCACGTGGCCGAGCTTGCCCTGGGCGGCGGCAGGCTCGCCGTGAGTTTCAACAACGGCAAGACCGTGCCCGCCACGATCGTGGGTCGCGACCCACTCACCGACCTCGCGGTCATCAAGGCCGAGGGCATCGGGACTGCCACGCCGGCGACGCTGGGCTCGTCTGCCGTGCTCCAGGTCGGTCAGCCCGTGGTCGCAGTCGGAGCGCCGTACGGCCTGGAGAGCACGGTCACCACCGGCGTCGTCAGCGCCCTCGACCGGCCGGTGACGACGCAGGGTGAAGGGTTCAACGACCCCCAGACGATCTTCCCGGCGATCCAGACCGACGCGGCCATCAACCCCGGCAACTCCGGCGGACCTCTGGTCAACCTGTCGGGCCAGGTGATCGGGATCAACTCGGCCATCCACACGGCGACGTCCGGTGGCCTCACGGGCCAGCAGGGTGGCTCGATCGGGCTGGGCTTCGCGATCCCGATCGACGAGGCGATCCCGATCGTCAACCAGCTGCAGGCCGGCCAGCGGCCCACGCATGCACGCATCGGCGTCCTGGTCGGAAACGCATCGTCCTCGCTCGGTATCACCGATGGTGCCAAGGTCGAGCACGTCGATGCGAACTCCGCAGGCGCAGCGGCCGGGCTGTCCAAAGGCGATGTCATCACCCGGGTCGACGGTCAGCAGATCACCGACGCCGACTCGCTGGTCGCGATTACCCGTACGTACCGGCCGGGCGACACGATCAACCTGTCGGTGGTCACCAGCACCGGTCAGCAAAGGACCGTCACGCTCAAGTTGGGCTCCGATGGCTGACAGCTACGTGAAAGGCATCGCCTGGCGCAACCGTGGCGCCCCATGAACTGCGGCCCGGCAGCTCACCCGTCCCCGGCTGCCGGGCCGCATCCTCCTCACGCGGGACACCAGAGACTACGCCCCAGCAGCTAAACCCGTCCCCGGCTGCTGGGGCGTAACCCTGTCCGGTGCCGGGCCGGTGCAGCACCCAAGCACGACGCCGCCGGCCCGCTCCAGCCTGGATGCGCGCTCAGCCTCGGTGCGCGCTCAGCCCGGCAGGACCTCGCACACCAACTCGCGGATCACGTCGAAGCCGTGGTAAGTCAAGATCGACTCGGCGTGGAACTGGACGCCCCGGAAGCGTGGGCCTGCGATCAGGTGGACGTCGCCGGTGGCCGGGTCGCGATCGACCGTCACGCCGCCCGGCAACGCGCCGCCTTCGCTGAGCCGGGCGACGAACGTGTTGTAGAAGCCGACGCTCTCCGACCGGCCGAGTATCTCGACGTCGGTCTGCGTCCCCTGGAACACGATGTCCTTGTACGCCAGCTCGAGGCCGAGGGCGCCACACAGCACCTGATGGCCCAAGCACACAGCCAAGAACGGCTGCCGCCTCTCGAGCAGGTCGTCCACGGCACGGCGTACCGAGGCGATCTTCGCGTCGTTCAGGTCGCGCGGGTCGCCGGGGCCTGGTCCGATGATCGCCAGGTCGGCGTGGTCGAAGGCCCCGGCGCGGTAGTCCCGATGCCGCAGCGTCTCGCTTGTCATGCCCAGCACGTGCAGGATGTGTCGAAGCATCGTCACGAAGTCGTCCTCACCGTCGAGGACAACGGCGTGCTTACCCGCCAGCTGCGCCTGCGGCCTGGTCTGCGACTGGTCATCCAGCCAGAAGCGGCTGAGCCGCTGGTTTCGCCGGCCCAAGGCGACGAGCACGTCCTCGTCGCGAGCCAGATCGGCCACTGCCGCCGCGGGGGCCGCCGCGTCAGGCACCAACCCGAACGCCGTCAAGATCCCGGCCGCCTTGGCATCGGTCTCGGCCACCTCGTGCGCCGGCACGGAGTCACGAACCAAGGTGGCACCCGCCATGACCCGAACCTGGCCCTCGAGGTCGACGTCGGCACAACGCAGCACGATCGGAGCGTCGACGGTCTGGCCGCCGTCAGCGTCTCGGCCGAGCAGGGCAAGGACCGCGCCGTAGTAGCCACGCCCCTCGGGCTCGTAGCGTGTGATCAGCCGGCATGCGTTCTCGACCGGGCTGCCGGTCACGGTAGGGGCGAACATGGAGGCGCGGAGCACGTCACGCACGTCGCGAGACGTCCGGCCGGCAAGCAGGTACTCCGTGTGCATGAGGTGCGTCATCGGCTTCAAGAACGGGCCTAGGATCTGGCCGCCCTCGCTGCAGATCTCACACATCATCTTCAGCTCCTCGTCGACCACCATGAAGAGCTCGAAGATCTCCTTCTCGTCGGCCAGGAAGGCGAGAAGCTCGCGCTTGCGCCGGCCTGCGTCGGTGATCCCTCCCACCCGGAAGGTCCCGCTGATCGGGTTCATCCGGACCTCCCCGCCATGCACACTCACATGCCTTTCGGGGCTGGCGCCGATCAGGTAACGGTCGCCGGTGAAGACGAGGAACGTCCAATAGGACCCCTGCTCGCGCTCCAGCAGTCTCCGGAAGACCGTCAACGCCGTGGCGTGGCCCCAGTCGGCCACGGTGGCACGGTAGCTGCGGCCCACCACCAGGTTGGCGCCCTGACCGTTGCCGATCTCGTCGGCGATGATGTCACTCACGATGGCGGCGTAGGTGTCGTCGTCGATGTCGAATCCGGTATCGGCGGCTATCCGCAGCGGTTGTGGGGGCAGCATCTCCAGCAGCTCGACAACCGGCAGCTCGACCTCGAGCGCGACCTCGATGGCGGACAACGGGGCGTCGTCGTCCGGTGCCTCGAACCCGCGCTCGCGGACTTGCGCATAGGGCACACACAGCAGCCGATCGAAGCGGCGTCCGTCCGGGGGTGGCCCAGACTCGATTGGTACGTCGGCGAGCAGGTCGAAGTCGCGCCGCTCGCCGCCGAGCAAGAGCACGGTTTCGGCGCCGTGCAGGCGGACCAGGGCGAACGCCGGGTAGGAGAGCACCGACTCCAGGAGGGCTGTCAAACGGCTCCGATCGACGGGGTGCACGGGCGGGGGATGGGTGTTTCAGCCGTCGTGGCGCCACCGGTGACTCGAGCCGATCACCCGCAGCCGTTGGGTGGCACGAGTGAGCACAACGTAGAGCGTGTGCGTGCCCACGCTCGACCGATCCAGGATCAGATCCGGCTCGACAACGACAAGGGCGTCGAACTCGAGGCCCTTCGTATCGAGTGCCTCGAGCACGCTGACGCGCTCTTCGAGCGATCCGTCGACCCACTCGCCGACTGGTGCCCGCCACCCGTCGGGCACGACCACCGCGAGCGTGCCGTCGACAGCGTCGGACAGCTCGGCCACCGCTGACCGCACGGCGGCGCCCAGTGCGGCGGCGCTCACCTCGAGGACCTCCGGATCGAATCCGGTGCGACGAACGGCCTCGGGGATGTCGACATCGGGGATCCGGCGCCGGGCGAAGTCGACGGCCAGATCGAAGATCTCCGCAGAGTTCCGGTAGTTCTTCGACAGTCGGAAGCTGTTCAGCTCACGACTTGCCAGCGCCTCAGCCCGAGCCGTCGCGGCCTCTTGTGGCAGCGGCCACGAGCTCTGCGCGGGGTCGCCGACGATCGTCCAGCTCGCGTGCCGACCACGGCGTCCCAGCATCCGCCACTGCATCGGTGACAGGTCCTGGGCCTCATCGAGCAGCACGTGAGCGAACACGTCGTCGTCGATCGAGCCGGTCGGACGCTGTGCCCACCTGCGATCGAGGATCTCGCCGCCCCAGCGCTGGTCGCCGGTCGACAACTCGGGAACGGTTTCGTCGTGGAGATCGTCGAGCGGGTCGGCGACGGGTGCACGTTGCGGTACCTCGCCGATCAGGTACCGCAACTCGTCCAGCAGCGGCACATCTTCCACGGTCAGGTCCTCAGAGCCCCAGGACTCCACCAGGTCGTCGATCTCCCGTGGCGTCAGCAGACCACCCGCGTCGGCGGCCAGTCGATCGCGATCGGACAGCCAACCCAGCACGTCGATAGCGTCGACGGCCGGCCACCAGCCCTGGACGAACTCGTTGAACTCCGAGGAGCGCGACAGGGTGTCCTCGAAGTCGCCCCGCCCCCGCGACAGTGCCCGGTCGCCGCGCACTTGCTGCCACAGCGTTTCGAGCAGCTCCTCGACCACGTGCGGGACTGCCCGGTTGCGCCGGTGCCCGGCCGAAACGAGCAGGCGCCGACTCACCTGGTCCAACAGAGGGCCGTCGAGGGTCAGCACGTCGTCGCGGTAGAACACCCGGAAGGCGGTCGGGCCACCGGGGACCGGTCCGCGCGCCGTGCGAGCCAGCAGGCCGCGCATCCGACCCGAGCCCTTGATCTCCGCCACCGACGCGGAGTCGTGGCGACTCGCCGCGAGACCGTCGACGACCTCGCCCAGTGCTCGAAGTGACACCGAGGTCTCCCCCAGCGACGGCAGGACCCGCTCGATGTACGACATGAACACCGCATTCGGCCCCACGACCAGAACACCGCCCCGCTGGTAGCGCTGCCGCTCGGTGTAGAGCAGGTAGGCCACCCGATGCAGCGCCACGACGGTCTTGCCGGTCCCCGGACCACCGGTGATCGACGTGACCCCCCGGTGCGGGGACCGGATCGCCTCGTCCTGCTCCTTCTGGATCGTCGCGACCACCGAGTGCATGAAGCGGTCACGGCTGCGGCTCAGGGCCGCCATCAGGGCCCCCTCTCCGACGATCACCATGTCGTCGGGAGCGTTGTCGGCATCCAGCAGGTCGTCCTCGATGTCGACCACCTTCGCGCCGACGCCGTGGATCACCCGACGGCGTACGACACCGAGCGGGTCCTGCGCTGTCGCCTGGTAGAAGACGGAGGCGGCAGGCGCCCGCCAGTCGACCAGCAGCACCTCGCGATCGGCGTCGCGCAGACCGAGCCGGCCGATGTAGCGCGCCTGCCGGTCACCGAGATCGAGGCGCCCGAAGACCAGCCCCTCGTGGGCCAGGTCGAGCGCAGCCAGTCGTCGGTTGGCATGGAAGACGATGGCGTCGCGCTCGACGAGGCCACCTTCGTTGCCCAGCCTGGCGCGCGCGTGGCCGTCGGCCGCCAACAACTTCGCCGCGCTGGCCGCGGCTTCCAGCCGCTCGTAGACCCGGTCGACGAATACCTGCTCATGCTTGAGCTCTTGGTCCACCTGCTCCTGAGCGTGTCGCCGCACCGGCTCCCCGTTCCTCGCCCTGAATTGATCGCATCCCGTCCCAGGTCGGCCGCCCGCGGGATTGAGAGAACATACAATTGTGCCGCATCTCAGGCGGCCATGCGAGCCAATCGCCAGTCGCTCGCCCGACGCCCTGCCGATGACGACCCCAGCGGGTCCCGCCCGGCCTGCCGAACATCCCGGCAGCACACGGAAGGATCCCGCATCGGACGGATCGACGAGCATCCGCCTCGGCGACATCGGGAGCAGCGTGGCCGCGCACGAACCGCCGTTCTCACTCAGCGGCTGATCCAGCCGGAGGGTGGTCACGGGACAAGGTGCGGGTCAGCCTCATCCTGCTGGGATGCGGTGGGAGGGTCGCGGGCTCCCGTTCGCCGGTGTCGACCCAGCCCTCTCGGGAGTAGAAGGCTCGGGCCCGGCCGTTATCCACCAGCACCCAAAGGTGCGCCGCCGCCGCACCCTGAGCGCGCATCGCCCGCAGAGCAGCGTCGTGCAGCCGCTGCGCCCGGCCGGTACCCCAGCACACCGGGAGCAGGGCGAAGTGGTGCAGCCAGTCCCGTGAGAACGCTGCGTAGCCCACCGGCCGGCCGGGGTCCCAGTCGATCAACACCTGGATGGCTGGATCCTCAAGCACCAGCACCCAGCGAGACAGCACCTCGTCATCAGGGAAGGTAGCGGAATCCGGGAAGGTGTGCCCGTATGCGGCCGTCGATGCCGCCTTCTCCAGATCGAACAGGGTCAGGAGGTCATCGGGGCCGGCCTCGCGGATCACCGGCTCACGGTAGCCGAGGCGGCCGACCCGCCGGACGTCGCGTCACCCCAGGCAAAGACCTATACAGCCATGCTCGTCTAGGACAGGCTGTTCGGGTGCCCGAGCTGGTGAAGATGAAGTCGCAGACGGGTCGGGCGGTGCTCGCGGCAGCGGTGCTCGGCTCGGGCATGGCGTTGCTTGACGGCACCGTCGTCAACGTCGCGCTGCGCCGGATCGGGCAGGATCTCGGCGCCAGCCTGGCGCAGTTGCAGTGGATCACCAACGGCTACCTGCTGTCGATGGCCGCCATGATCTTGATCGGCGGGTCGCTCGGCGATCGCTTCGGCAGGCGTCGCATCTTCGTC
Source organism: Nocardioidaceae bacterium (assembly GCA_050700615.1). Classification (GTDB taxonomy): domain Bacteria; phylum Actinomycetota; class Actinomycetes; order Propionibacteriales; family Nocardioidaceae; genus JBOHDU01. The sequence goes on along the minus strand of JBOHDU010000281.1, from coordinate 4,983 downwards.
ATCGGCGTGGTGTGGTTCGCCCTCGCGTCCGTGGTCTGCGGAGTCGCGCAAAGCCCTAACCAGTTGGTGGCCGCCCGGGTGTTGCAGGGCATCGGAGGCGCTCTGCTCACGCCCGGGAGCCTGGCGCTGATCCAGAGCACGTTCGAGCCGCAGGACCGACCTCGTGCCATCGGGGCATGGTCGGGGATCAGTGGAGTTGCGGCCGCGGTCGGTCCCTTCGTCGGAGGGTCGCTGATCCAGTTCGCGAGCTGGCGCTGGGTCTTCTTGCTGAATCTGCCGCTGGCGGCGTTCACTGTGGCGATCACGCACACCTCCGTTCCCGAAAGCCGCGATCCGACGGCCACCGGCGCCTTCGACGTGCTCGGCGCGGTCCTGGGGGCCTTGAGCCTGGCCGGGATCACCTTCGCCTTGATCGAGTCCGAGTCGCTGAGCCCGGCAGCGGTCTGGGCGAGCGCCGCCATAGGTGTCGGCTGCGGCATCGCCTTCGTCGTCGTCGAGCGCATCAAGCGCAGTCCCATGATGCCGACCAGCCTCTTCGCGTCAAGGCAGTTCACGGCATCCAACGCGATGACCCTGCTGACGTACGCCGCACTCGGGGCGATGAGCTTCTTCCTCGTGCTCCAGCTCCAGACCGTCGCCGGCTACGGGCCTCTCAAGGCCGGCATCTCGACCCTTCCGATCACGATCTTGATGCTGTTCCTCTCGTCGCGCGGGGGTGCGCTCTCGACCCGCATCGGGCCGCGCGTCCCCATGTCTTTGGGACCGGTGGTCTGCGGGGTCGGAGTTGCGCTGCTGTCGGGGGTCGGCCCCGACCTCAACTACTGGAGCGGGGTGCTGCCCGGAGTGACGCTGTTCGGGCTGGGACTGTGCCTGCTCGTCGCGCCTCTCACGGCGACCGTGCTCGCGGCCGCGCCGGACGAGCATGCCGGGATCGCCAGCGGCGTCAACAATGCGGTCGCCCGGGCCGGCTCGCTGTTGGCCGTTGCAGCGCTCCCTGCCGCCGTCGGGCTGAGCGGCTCCGAGTACGACAAGCCTGGTATCTTCTCAGCCGCCTACCAGCACGCGATGTGGATCTGCGCCGTTCTGCTGCTGCTCGGTGGGCTGGTCTCTTGGCTGCTGATCCGCAATCCCGCCGCCGAGCCTCACCTGCCGCTCGTCGCCGACCAGCGGCCACGATGAGCCGATCAGGCCAACCCAGTCGAGCCGACTCTGACGAGCCCGTGCCGCGAGCAGATGGCGGTCCAGCCACGGGGCACGACCTGGACGACCATCCGGCGGGCACACACCGAGCAGTAGCGCGGCGGCTCGAGCAGCCGAAGCCGCTCGCACGACTGGTGCGACCCCACGGCCAGTTCGCCTCCGCAGTGATCGCAGAAGCGCTGTCCCCCGGACCCGACCGGCTGTGGATCAGCCGTCGTAGGCTCATCGCTCATAACGTTCGTGACAGCTCCTTGATCGGCATCTGGAGGTCGGCGAGCAGCTCGAGGTCGGCGTCCGGGTCGCGGCCGAGGGTGGTCAGGTAGTTGCCGACGATGACCGCGTTGATGCCGCCGAGCAGACCCTCCCGGGTGCCAAGCTCGCCCAGCGCAATCTCACGGCCGCCGGCGTACCGGAGCACCGTGTCGGGCATCGCCAACCGAAACGCAGCAACCGTACGCAGCGCCGAGGCTGAGTCGAGCACCGTCATGTCGCCGAAGGGGGTCCCGGGCCTCGGGTTGAGGAAGTTGAGCGGCACCTCGTGCGGCCTCAGCTCGGCGAGCTGCGCGGCGAGTTCGGCCCGCTGCTCGAGGGACTCGCCCATACCGACCAGGCCACCGCAACACAGCTCCATGCCCGAGGCCCGGACCATTTCGCAGGTCGCCCAGCGTTCGTCGAACGAGTGCGTCGTCACCACCGACGGGAAGTAGCTTCGGGCCGCTTCGAGGTTGTGGTTGTAGCGGTGCACACCCATCGCGACCAGCTCGTCGACCTGGCTCTGGTCGAGCATGCCGAGCGAGCAGGCGATGTTGATGTCGACCTCGGCCCGGATCGCCTCGATCCCGGCCCGCACCTGCGCCATCAGGCGCTCGTCCGGTCCCCGTACGGCCGCGACGATGCAGAACTCCGAGGCACCTGTCTGCGCCGTCTGCCGCGCCGACTCGACGAGCGCCGGGACGTCGAGCCACACCGAGCGGACCGGGGATGAGGACTGGCCCGACTGGGAGCAGAAGTGACAGTCCTCCGGGCAGCCCCCGGTCTTGAGGGACACGATGCCCTCGACCTCGACCTCAGGGCCGCACCAGCGCATCCGGACCTGGTGTGCGAGCTCGAGCAGGGCCGGCAGCCGGTGGTCGGGCAGCAAGAGCACCTCGACGAGCTCGGACTCGTCGAGGCCGCGACCCTCCACGAGGGTCCGGTTCCGGGCGGTCGTCAAGATGTCGGTGGGCGTGGTCACGAGCCGCAATCTATCGCCACCGGCGGATCTCGGCCCGTACGGCCCACGACGCCTCGCGCATCCCCGACCCAGGCCCGGCTGCCCACCTCCTGACACGTCGTGGCGCGATAGTCTCGCTCCTGCCATGCCGAAACGGCCGATCACGTCACCGCCCGCAGTGACCGACGCGGGTCCGAGCAGTCTTCCTGCTCAGCAGTCGGTCCTGCTCCAGTCGTCCGGCGCGGCCCAAGATCACGCCTCGCAGGTGGACTTCGACCGCAGGCACGTCTGGCATCCGTACACGTCGATGAGCACCCCCGGCACGGTCCGGCTCGTCGACCACGCCACCGGGGTTCGGCTGACCATGGCCGACGGTACGGAGCTCATCGACGCCATGGCGTCGTGGTGGTGCATGCTCCACGGTTACCGGCATCCGGCGCTCGACGCCGCCGTGCGCCGCCAGCTCGACTCGATGGCGCACGTCATGTTCGGTGGTCTCACGCACGCCCCAGCGATCGAGCTCGGAGGCGCCCTGGTCGCCATGACACCCGCTGCTCTGCAGCACGTGTTCCTCGCCGATTCGGGGTCGGTGTCAGTCGAGGTCGCGCTGAAGATGGCCATCCAGTTCCAGCAGGCGAAGGGCCGTCCGCACCGGAGCCGGTTCCTGGCACTGGTCGGCGGCTACCACGGAGACACATCTGGGGCGATGAGCGTGTGCGACCCCACCGGTGGGATGCACTCGCTGTTCAGCGGCCTGCTGCGCCAGCAGGTGTTCGCTCCTCGACCACCGCCAGGCATTGGCGCCGACATCGACGCGTGGGAAGTGACGACTCGCATGATGGCCGACCGATACTCGCAGGAGCTCGCCGGGATCATCTGCGAGCCCGTGCTTCAAGGCGCGGGTGGGATGCACATCTACAATCCGCGTTGCCTCCATGTACTCAGGGAGATCGCCGACGAGCACGGGCTGGTGCTCATCCTCGACGAGATCGCCACCGGGTTCGGTCGTACCGGCGAGCTGTTCGCGGTCGACCACAGCGACGTCGAGCCCGACATCATGTGCGTCGGCAAGGCGCTGACCGGCGGCTACCTTTCGCTAGCCGCCACCTTGTGCTCAGGCGAGGTCGCCAGGGGCGTCAGCGCCAGCGCAGCCGGAGTCTTGATGCACGGCCCGACGTTCATGGCCAACCCGCTCGCGTGCGCTGTGGCCAACGCAAACCTGGCCCTGCTCGAGAGCGGCGGTTGGCGCGATGACGTGCACCGGATCGAGTCCGGCCTCCGGGCGGACCTGGAGCCGGCGATGGCGCTACCCGACGTTGTCGACGTTCGGGTGATCGGCGCTGTCGGGGTCATCCAGCTCGCCAGGCCGGTCGACGTAGATGCGGCGACCGCCGCCGCAGCAGCGAAGGGAGTCTGGATCCGCCCCTTCCGTGACCTGATCTACACGATGCCGCCGTACGTCACGGACACCGACGACCTCGCCACGATCTGCAGCGGGATGATCGCCGCAGCGGCGCTGTGAGCCTCGAGCGCTGGCTGGCCACTCGGGCTGCCGAACGACGGGCGGCGGGTCTGGAGCGGCGGCTCCGCCCACAGGCGTCTCGTACCGACCTGGTCGACCTGGCCGGCAACGACTACCTGGGGCTGCGAACCGACCCTCGGGTGACCTCGGCCGCGGCGAAGGCCGCGCAGGAGTGGGGGGCCGGTGCGGGCGCCTCCCGGCTCGTCACCGGGACGCTCCACCTGCACGAGACGCTCGAGCACGCGCTCGCCTACTTCACCGGGAACGAAGCAGCCCTAGTCTTCGCCACCGGCTACCAGGCGAACCTCGGAGCCGTGACGGGACTCACAGACGCCGAGACCCTGATCGTCAGCGACGCGCACGTGCATGCCTCCCTGGTCGACGCTTGCCGGCTGGCACGACTGGCCCGGCTCGTCGTGACACCACACAACGACGTGGCGGCCGTCGAGGCTACCCTGCGCCAGCGCGACGAGCCACGGGCGCTCGTACTCGTCGAGTCTGTCTACTCGGTGCTGGGTGACACGGCGCCGGTCGGCGCGCTGGGCCGGCTGGCGGAGCGTTACGACGCCGTGCTGGTCGCGGACGAGGCGCACGCGATGGGCGTCTCCGGTAGCACCGGACGTGGCCTGATTCATGCCAACGGGCTGAGCGGCCGGCCCGGGATCGTGACCACGATGACGCTGTCGAAGGCCCTCGGCGGCCAGGGCGGGGCGGTGCTCGGCACGAAGGCCGTCATGGAGCACCTTGTCAACACCGCGCGTCCGTTCATCTTCGACACCGGTCTGGCACCGCCGCTGGCCGGGGCCGCCCTCGAGGCGTTGCGCATCGTCTCGGCCGAGCCTGGGCTGGCCCACCGGGCCAGGTCAACGGCCCGCGAGATGGCCGCGGCGGCCGGGCAGAGTGAGCCCGGTGCCGCCGTCCTGTCGATTCCGATGTCGAGCCCGGAAGAGGCGGTCCGTGCCCAGCAGGCGTTGGCGAAGGACGGGTTCCTGGTCTGGTGTTTCCGGCCGCCATCGGTTCCCGCCGGGGTGAGCAGGTTGCGCATCAC
>JBOHDU010000280.1:0-5624 GCA_050700615.1 Nocardioidaceae bacterium | reverse complement strand
CTTCCCGGTGAACAACGAGGCCCCCGAGCTCACCTCGATCGCCGTCAACCCGCAGAAGGTCGGCGACCTCCTGGTGGTGTCGGCCCAGGAGCACTCGACGACCTTCGCCGTCACGACGGTGTCCGGTGGTGGCGCCGGCCCGTGGACCCGTGCCATCCGGTTCGTCGACACCGCCAACACGCTCACGTACGAGATCTGGTACGCCAGGGTGACGTCCCCCGGATCCGCGACCGTCAACTTCACCTACTCCGGTGACAATCCCTCCCTGCCCATCGAGATCGTGGCCGACTCCTTCACCGGACCACCCGGCGGCACGACGTGGTCGGTGGTCGCGTCGGGCGGGTCGTCCAATCCGGCGTCGTCGACGGTCGCCTGGCCGTCCCTTACCAGTGGCTCGGCCACCTATCAGCTCTACTGGGGAGCCTCCGAGGAGCTGTCGAGCGGGCAGGCCGGCTCGACCCCAGGATTCACGTACAGCCTGACCGACAACGACAACACGTTCCTCTACGACGGTGGGGTCCAGCCGGGCAAGACGTACCAGCCGTCGTCGGTCGAGTCGCCCGTCGACGTGTCGACCGCCGCAGCGGTTATCTTCAGCTGGAGTTGACGCCGCGGGGCGCTCGTCGCCTCTGGGGAGGGAGTGAGACCTGGCTACAAGACCTGTCCGCGAACACCCCACCGCCCGGTCCTTGAACCGCCCCGGGTACGGCTGGGTAGGGCTATCTGTGAACGACCGGAGGGTGACCCGTCCTTGGTGGTCGTCGCTGCCGGGCTTCGACGTAAAGATCCTCCATACAGGCGGACACCTGTTCCCAGGTGTACGTTGCCTCGATGAGCTGCCTTCCCCGGAATCCCATGGTTGCTGCGGCCTCCGGGTGGGACAGGAGGTGAATGATGGCCTGTCCGAAGTGCGGTGGCTTGTCGTCGGCGATGACTAGGTGCTCACCATGTCGGACCGCTATGCCCTCGCTGCCGAGCCTGGTTGAGACGAGAGGTTTGGCCATGGCTAGGGCTTCGAGCACCTTGAGGCGAGTGCCCCCGCCGATTCGCAGCGGTGCGAGGCAGACGGCCGCCTGCTGGACATAGGGTCGAACGTCATCCACGCGGCCGGTGACCGTGACGCCCGGCCGGCGCAACGCCTCGAAGTGCTCAGGGTCTCCGTCCCCCACGATGGTAAGGGTGGCGCTGGGGCGCTCCCGAGCCACAAATGGGAAGACTTCGTCGACCAGGTAGCGAGCTGCATCGAAGTTGGGTCGGTAGGAAAGCAACCCGGTGAAGACGAGACTGTCCGCCCTGATGGCTTTGGGTTCCGGCTTGAAATATGACGTGTCGACGGCATTCGGCACCGCAGCCGCCGGCGTTCCTGGAGCGGCTGATTCGACGACAGCGAGCTCCCGTTCCGAAGTAACGGCACACCCGTCGACCTCGCGCCACACCCTTTCCTCGAAACTGCGGTACTTGAGGTATTCCAAGGTATTGAAGGCCCGTCGTAAGGCAGAGCGCTCTCCGTGACGCATACGGTCGAGCACCTCGTACTCGATGTTGTGCTCATCGAGAACGACGGCGGGACCGTTCGGCAGCCGGATGCTGGCAACCTGGCTGCCCTCGAGTTGGATGCAGTCGAAGTCGCGTGCTGCGACTGCATTTCGGATGGCTCGTTCGAGCATCGCGGATCGGAGCTCTATCGCGAGAAACGGTAGGGCGCTGCCGAGGGCGAGCGCCTGGCGCATCCGGCGGTTGAGCCCACCGGGTAGGGTGCAGGTGACCGGGATCACGCTCAGGTTGGGGATTGCGGCCTTGAGCCCCTCCAGTCGTTCCGTCTCGTGAGCTCCGGCGTGACAGACGAGCGTCATTCGGTGACGCTGGCACAGATGCCTGAGCAGCTGGTAGGTTCGCATTCCCGAGCCCCAGGTTGGCGGGTAGGGGACGCCGCCGGCGACCACGAGTATATTCACGCTACTACCGGTTGCGCATCCACCGACCGTGGGTCGCGGGCCACGTCTCTCATCAAGTCGAAGATGCGTCGGCAGTTGGCCAGGGTATCGTGTTCCGCCTCGGCGATCTTGCGCGAGGCCACGCCCATGTTGCGTCTCAGGACTGGTTCGGCGACGAGCTGTCGCAGCGCGGTGCAGAGCATGTCGGGTCGGGCTGGCTGCACGAGGAGGCCGTTGACACCGTCTCGAAGCATGTCGGGGATCGAGCCGACCGCGGTTGCTACCACGGGCAGTCCGCTCGCCATGGCCTCGGCTATCACTAGGGGGGTGCAGTCACCCGTCGTCGGGAGCACGAAGACGTCCGCCCGACGATAGAGGTCGGTCATCTCGTCGCTGTTTGGCCGCACACCGCGGCGCACCCGGACGTTTCCCATCGAGGGGCCCAAGGACTGAAGTGGTGATGACGTCACGATGTCGAGCTCTACCGGGAGCTCTAAGGACCTGATGGCGGTCAGGAGGTCCGGGCCCCCCTTGCGTTCAAAGTCACCCCCCACGAACAACAGCCGGACAGGGCCGGTGTGACCCTCGGGGTCGGGGGCGAAGCGTGCCAACTGGACTCCCGGATAGATGGCGTGAACCTTCCCCGGCGGGACAAGGTAGTCGCGCACCAGCGAGTCGGCGGCCCAACGCGACCACGTCACGATGGCGGCGGAGTCGGCCAGTGAGCGCCTGGTAAGCCGAAGTTTCACCGCTTCGATCCCCGCCTGCTGGCGATGGTGCCCGTAGGCGCGACCGACCGAGTCAAAGTTCCGAGGGGTCGCGTCGAGCGATACCACCGTCGGGACCGCCCGCATCACCTTCCGGCTGAACAGGGCGGCGACTTGAGTGTGGATCATCACGCAATCGACGCGCGACTGGCTTAACACCTTGCGGAGCCCCGATCGCGCCGCCCAACTCATCTGGGCGGACCAGTTGTTGACCATCGGCAACGGCTTGACACCGGGCGTCACGCTCGAGCCGAGTTTGACGAATGTCGCTTCCACGTCGGTCTCAGTTTCGAGGGCTGACTCGATGTTCATGGCGTGCACGGTGTGGCCGATGCCCTGCTCGAGCACGAAGACGAAATGCAGGCGGCTCACTGCCGGGCACTCCCGTTCACGAGCAGAGAGAGCGTGGGGCAGGAGACTTTGATACCCCCCGGGGCCGCACTGCTTGGTCATGCCCTGCCTAGACGCTTCGTGAGCACCCATGGGAGCAGTTCTCTAACCGCTGAGACGGCGTCGGACGCGTAGCGACGAGTGAGGCGGCGTGGTTCGCAAGCGAGCCGAAAGCCCCACTCCAGCCCCGCATTCTGCATCCACCGGGGTGCCCTGGGGTGTCGGCCTGCTATGAGGTCCAGGGAGCCTCCCACACCGATGCACACCATGGGCAGAGCAGCACGGTTGCGCCGTATCCACTTCTCTTGCTTCGGGTGGCCGAACGCCACGAGCAGGATGTGGGGGTCGTCTGCAGCGATGCGTTCGAGGATGGCCGCGTCCTGCATTTCCTCGAGGCGCGCGCGGGATGGCTCGAAATGTCCCACAGCCAGCTCCGGGTAGGCAGCAATGAGCGCGCCGGCGGCCCCGGCCGCGCTCCCGTGTTCCCCTCCGAGCAGGAAGACCCTCAGGCTTCGCTTGCTGGCCTCGGCCGCCAGCGCGAGCACCAGGTCGACGCCGGCGACACGCTTCGCGTCGCGAACCCCGAGGCAGCGGCCGGCCCAAACGACGGGTGCGCCGTCAGCGACGTTGAGGTCTGCGCCACGAAGAATGCGATCCACCTCGTCGTCACGGCGGCTGTGCACGAGGAAGTCGAGATTCACCGTGGCGACCTGGAAGAAGCGGCGTTCCTGGGCCGCCGACACGACCTGTTCGACCCCCGAGCTCAGGTCGAGGAAGTCGATGGGTACGTCCAGCACGCGCACGCGTTCAGGAGTCACGCTCACCCGGCCTCTCGGTTCTCACCCAGGTGTGGGCAGGTCGGCTGCGTAGGACTCGTCCGGTCCCGGCTGCCTTCTCGACGAGGAAGCGTGGAGCGTAGACCAGACTGCGGTACATATCCCAGGAGGCGTCCGCGGCAACCATTCCGAGAAGGACGAACCCAGCCAGGCCGGCTGACGCAACGACGGTGGGGACCAGGGCAGCGACCGGCGCGAGGCCGGCGAACAAGAGGACCACCAGCGGAAGCGCTGCTGCCCCGATGCCCAGCGCGAGCGTCCCGAGGGGTGGCACCAGCAGGTCGATGGCTGCATCCAGGTTGGAGAAACGGCCGTTGAGGGCCTCGCGAAGCAGCGCCGGAAGCTCGCGGCCGGCAAGGTGGAGACGTCCTCCTTCCCAGCGCTCGCGTTGGACTTGCTCACCGCGGTGCGTTGCCGGCATGGGTCCTTCGATGTGGGCGTTTCGGACGAACGCCGGCCGGACGCCCGCGTGGCGAAGCGCCAGGGTGTACTCGAGGTCCTCCGCTCCGGTGCAGGCATTCCACGGGTTGGCTTCGATTACTTCCCGGCTGAGCAGCATTCCGTTCCCGACCAGGCTGCAGGGCAACCCCAGAGCAGCGCGCCCGGAGAAGCGGACCCGGTGGAAGAGCAGGAAAGCTGCGGCTCGTAGCTGAACGCGGGGTGAGTCAGAGTCGCAGAGGACCGAGTAGTCCCCCTGCGCCACCGGACACCCACTTGCGGAGAGGCGCCTGAGCAATCCCGGGTCGGCGACGGAGTCCGCGTCGACGATGGCGAAGGCGTCAGGCTCGAAGTCAAAGGGCGAAAATGCACCTGAGAGAAGCTGGTCCATCGCCCACCGCAGCGCATGGCCCTTCCCGATGTGCAGCCGATCGGTTCGCACCATGACCTCGGCGCCGGCCTCGCGGGCAAGCATCGCCGTGGCATCTGAGCAGTTGTCGGCTATGACCACGGTCCGGCAGAGGTCGATCGGGTAGTCTTGGTGGCGCAGCGAGTGGAGGCAGCGGCAGATCAGGCCGGCTTCGTCGTGGGCCGGAACGAGCACGAGGATGCGGGTGGTAGTCAGTTCGACCTCGTGGCGGTCCCGGAGGAACAAGGCAGCGATCGCCAGGACGAGTAGGTAGAGCGCGGCCGCTGCCATCAGCCCGCCGACGATCACCGCCCCCGCCACGACGGCATCTACCACGGGGTGCAGGATGTTCAATGTCGCGCCACGTCGAGTCGCCTGGGAGATCGGCCGCGGCCCTTCTCGTTACCGAGATGCGCTTGATGTCGCATCGACGACAAGAGGCCCGGCCTGCCGGGTTTGATACCCGGGAGAACCCCTCCGAGGCGATGGTCGTCGCCGGCTGACGCTTAGGGGACCATCTCGATGGCAGCCAGTTCTGACTGGTCCAACGTCGGCGCTGCGTCGACGATGGTCACGGTAGTCCCAGGCTCGCGAGTTCAGCCTGCCAAGCCGACCACCGGGGCGTTGAGGCGGGTGCCTCCCATGGAGCCGTAGTAGCCGGCGTCTCCGAAGCTGAAGACGCCCCCGTCGGAGCCGACCAGCCAGTAGCCGTGCCCACCGAGGGTGGCGGCGATGCCGACCACCGGGGCGTTGAGGTGGGCGCCTCCCATGGAGCCGTAGTAGCTGGCGTCGCCGAAGCTGAAGATGCCCCCGTCGGAGCCGACCAGCCAGTAGCCGTGCCCGCTGGGGG
>JBOHDU010000279.1:0-4162 GCA_050700615.1 Nocardioidaceae bacterium | reverse complement strand
CGACTGCGCTGCTGCCGGGGCTATCCAGGCGGTGTCGCTGCGTTACTTCAACCCGATCGGGGCCGATCCCAAGATGCGGACCGGCCTGCAAATCCTCAATCCCACCCATGCGCTAGGAAAGATGATCCAGGCCTGGGAGGACGGGACTCCCTTTGTCATCACCGGGGTCGACTGGCCGACGCGGGATGGCACCGGTATCCGCGACTACATCCACGTGTGGGACCTGGCCCGCGCTCACGTCGCCGCCCTCGCCGACTTTGACAGCCTGGTGACGACGGCGGACCGGCCCGGCTATCGGATCATCAACCTAGGCACCGGCACCGGAACGACCGTGCGGGAGCTGCTGGATGCCTTCTCCCGTGTTGTCGGCTCTGAGCTCCCCTCCCACCATTCCGGGCCCCGACCCGGCGACGCGGTCGGAGCGTTCGCCCGGTCCAAGCAGCCGAACGCGCTGACCGGCTGGATGCCCATACACAGCCTCGAGGACGGCATTCGGGACGCCCTCGCCTGGCGATCCCTGTGGGTGGCAGCTCAACAGCCCTCGCCGGACACCGCCTGAACGCGGCGTGTCAGCGAGGTCGCTCCTTGAACCAGACATCGCGGTTGAGAGGGTCCGGGCCGACCCGGCGGCGGCGAGGAGGTGCACCGGGCACCGGCTGATAACGCACCACCTCGCTGGTGAGAACGGCTTCGCCGCGAGCCAGCTCGGGCAGGGCCGAGACCAGTCCGCGCATGCGACGGGTCGGCAGGCTGCCCGAGAGCACCATCTCCTCGCCGATCACGGCCGTGTCGACAAGTGCTCCCTCGAGATGGGCGATCGCCTTGGCGACAGCCTGGACCGCCCACTGCGGTACCTCGAGGCGGAAGGCTTCGATCGGCTCGCATACGACGGTGCCCGCGTGGTGGAGCGCCGAGTGGATCAGAATCGGAGCGAGGTTGCGGAAATCGGCGGCGACCGACGAGATCGCCTTCGAGAATCCCGCGTGCATCGCGCTCTGGCGTGGCCAGTATCCGGAGTGCGTGATCACGACGCGTGCGTCGGGGATTTGCCACCCGTACCGGCCTTGAGCCAGCCCGGTCCGCACGCCTTCCTCGGAGGCGGTGAAGAACGACCGCGGCATCGAACCCAGCTCGACCTCCAGATCGAAAACGAGCCCGGTGCTCGGTGGGACGGCCTCGACCCTCAGGCCGAGCGTGGCCAGGTACGGCGTGGTCTTCTCCGCGATGATCGCATGGTCTGCGCCGACTCCGACGATGCGCTCGATCTGGACCGTTGTGGTCTCTCGGAACGATGCCTTGATGCCGAACTGCTCGTCGAGGAGCGTGCCGACGACCTCCTTCTGCACCTCGCCGTAAAGGCTCACTGCGACCTCGTTACGGTCCTCGTCGACCCGAAGGTTGATCAACGGGTCCGCCTCGGCAAGCTCCTTGAGCGCGTGGAACAGCCTTCCCCGCTGGGCCGGATCCTCGACTTCCACGACGGACTCCAGCGCCGGCGGAGGAAACTGCCGAGTAAGCCGCCGCGGGTCCGGGTCCCCGAACCATGCCCCGACGCGCACATCGAGACCGCGCACCGCGACGATGTCACCCACGCCCGCCGTGGTCGCCTGCTCCATCCCACCGGGCGTTGCACGACGCAGCGCGGTAATCCGTTGCGGCCTGCGCCCACCCATCGAGAGCCGTTCGCGGGTCCGCAGCTCACCGCCGAACACCCGCACCCACCCGATCCGGCCGTGGTCATCCCGGTCGACCTTGAACACCACGCCGGACAACCGGGTCGTTCCCGGCCGGGCCCACGGCAGCAGGCGCGGCAGGGTTGCGACCAGGCCGGGCACCCCTGCACCGGTCAGTGCCGATCCGGCCAGAACCGCGAGGACCTTGCCATCCCGAATCTGACCACGCAGCGTCCGCACCGCCGCTCGTGCACCGACCGGCGGTCCGTCGACAAGCTGGCCCAGCAGCCGATCATCGTGGCGCGACAGCTCCTCCAGGACGATCGGCGATCGGGCGTCGGAAGCGGTGGCCAGCTCCACCAACCCCATGCCCTGCGGCGCGGTGAGCCGACGACGGATCGTCGCGACGGCGGCAGCCACATCGGCCGTACGGCGATCCGTCTTGTTGACGAAAACTAGCGTCGGCACGCCCAAGCGCCGAAGGGCGCGCCAGAGCACGACCGTCTGCGGTTGCACGCCTTCGACCGCCGACACGACGAGCACGGCTGCGTCGAGCACCGTGAGACCCCGCTCGACCTCCGCGATGAAGTCGGAGTGTCCGGGGGTGTCGACCACGTTCACCTGCATGTCGGCGACGACGAACGACGCCACGTTGGTACGGACGGTGATGCCGCGGCGGCGCTCGATCGGCATCGAGTCGGTGACGGTGGTGCCGTGATCGACCCGGCCGACATGGTCGATCGCGCCGGCCTCGAAGAGGAGGCGCTCGGTCAGGCTGGTCTTGCCGGCGTCAACATGCGCCAGGATTCCGAGATTGAGAGTATGCAAGGGTCAACTGCTCCAGGTGTCGTGTCAGGACGAACGGGAAGACAGTTGTTGCTCGCATCTCGATTTCTCCTGGTCGCAGGTTGGGTTTGCCCAAGCCACGCTAGGCGGCTTCTGCCGCCTACGGCAACGCCTTTTCGCGTCCCGCTGGTAGAGCTGTCACGGGGCCGATGGTCACGACCGCAATTTCGTCGGGGTCTGTCGGGCATGCCCTCGAGCCTCGGCCACAGCGCCGCTTTGCAGCCATCGGGTATCGGTTCGCGTCTTATCGTCACGAGAGCAGTGACGTAGGCGCTGTGACAGGCTGGGGGACATGTGCCGCAACATTCGAGTCCTCCACAACTTTGAGCCCCCGGCCACCGACGACGAGGTCCACGCCGCCGCCGTGCAATACGTACGCAAGGTCAGCGGCATGACCAAGCCGTCGAACGCGAACGCCGTAGCCTTCGCGACCGCCGTCGACGACGTCGCCGAAGCCACCCGGAGATTGCTCGACGGGCTGGTCACCACAGCTGCTCCGCACGACCGCGAGGTCGAGGCAGCGAAGGCGAAGGAGCGCAGCCGCCTCAGGTTCGGTGAATCCCGGCCTGCGTGATCGCAGCCCGCCTCGCTACGCGTCGACGCTGACACGCCTCCTCGCAGTGGGGGGCTGTCGCGCTTCTGGCCCTTTCGGGCCATGGCCATGCCCACTCGCCTCCCCTAGCCTCAACGATTCACTAGGAGAGGTGCACCTGCATGCAGGTACTCGAGCCGCACACACGGTCCCGTCTACTCGCAGCAACGATCGGTCAACCAGCCCTGCGAGCCGTAGGCGAAAGCGACCGTCAGGACGCCAACGCATACGGCCGCGAGCGATAGCTCGTCAGCACCTGCAAGCACTGGGGAGTGGTGTTACCAGGATGTGGCCGACATGGATGCGATCGATTGGCAACGACGCGTGGACTCGCGTGCCGGCGCGGTGGTAGGCGATGCGGAGAGCAGCCGACGAGACGGCGCCCGTCGTCAGTCGCCGACGATGCTGAGGACCAAGACGAGGGCAGAGGTGGCGAGGACGAAGATTCCGAGCGATACCGCCAACCAGCCGGGATCGGGCCAGTCGGAACGCACACGCTGTCGCGCTCTCGGATGCGCGAAGTGCACCCCCAGCGCTCGCATGTTCATCGCCCCGCTCCTCCCACCGGGTCACCGCTGTCGGCAACCGGAGTGATCCCAGGATCATTGCTTTCCTGAGCCGCACAAAGTCTGTCTTTGTCCTACGAGAAGAAGGGTCGCACTTCTGATACGAGGCCGAGCGCAGACTCACCGAGAAAGCCGGCGCGAAGCCAAGTTTCGCCCACACGGACCTGCCCGGCTGAGCCTTTGGCCGATAGCGGCCTAGTTCGTTCGTGCCATGCGCGATGGCACCCGACGTGATTCCGGTCCAGCTCCACCCGCCTGCCCTCAGACGATGTCCATCTACTGACCGCGAGCCCGCACCATCTCCCGTCCCACCCACCCTCCCGGTGGGCACGTTTCATCAAGGTATGGCGCGAAACCGTCACTTCCCACGGCGTACATGCCGTGGGAAGTGACGTTTCGGCGCCATACCTTGATGAAGCGTGGTAGCGAGAGCCTGGACAGGGAGCAGGGGCGGCGGACGGAGCCGGAGATCAGGAGCGGCGGAC
>JBOHDU010000278.1:0-2782 GCA_050700615.1 Nocardioidaceae bacterium | reverse complement strand
ACGTCCGGCGAGCAGGTCGGAGGGCAGGACCGGGGGTTGTGGTACTACCGCAACCTGGCGATCCACATCGTCAACTACGCGCACGGCGCGTACGAGGGCTTCGATGGTGAGGCCGACTTCGTGCTCGACGCTGTCGACCTGACCACGGTGCACCGGGCGAAGGGTTTGGAGTGGCCGGCGGTGTTCGTGCCGTCGGTGACAGCCGGTCGGTTCCCCAGCTCGAAGACCGGCAAGCAGCAGAAGTGGCTTGTCCCCGTGAGCGGTTCTCGGCCGCCAGGTACGAGGGCAGCGACAACGACGAGCGGCGCCTGTTCTACGTGGCGATGACCAGGGCGAGGGATTGGCTGTCGATCTCGCGCCACGAGAAGGTGACGACGCGTGCGGTGGCGGCCAGCCCCTACTACCGCGAGTTGGCGCATCTTGAGGTCGACCCGGCGAGCGTCCGTCCGCCGGCGGTGACCCCTGGTGGGAGCGGTGGTGACGATCCGATCAGTGTCACCTACAGCGAGCTGGCGTCGTTTCTGGAATGCGGGATGGCGTTCCGCCTGCGCAACCTGGTGGGCTTCCAGCCGCGCCTGGCTCGCGAGCTCGGTTACGGCAAGGCCGTGCATCACGTGATGCGTGCGGTGGCGGAGGCGACCAAGGCGACCGGTGTCATCCCGACCGAAGCGGAAATCGATGCCATCCTCGATGACAGCTTCTTCCTGCCGACAGCTAACAAGCCTGCGCACCGCCAGCTCAAGGACGCAGCCCGCCGCCTGGTCGTGGCGTACGCGAGCGAACATCCCGACGACCTGCACCGGGTGTGGGAGACGGAGCGGCCGTTCGAGCTGCACCTCGAGGGGATCATCGTCAACGGCCGCGCCGATGTCATCCTGGACCACGAGGACGGCGAACCCACGGCGCTGGCCATCGTGGACTACAAGACGTCCACGAGCGGCGAGATCTCCGACCACGCCCTGCAGCTTCAGGTCTACGCGGACGCCGGGCGGCGGGAAGGCCTCGACGTGCGCGGCGCGTACGTGCACGACCTGAAAGCAGCTCGGCGCGACCCGATCGGTGTGGCCCGCTCAGACATCGATGCGGCGGAACAAGCCGTGTCAGAGGCGGCGGACAAGCTCAGGGCACGCGACTACGCGCCCAACCCGGGACAGCGCTGCCGGCGCTGCGAGGTCCGCACCATCTGCAGATGGGCCAAGAGATGAGCGAAGGAACCCAGTTGTCGTCCGGGGTCAGGTCTGGCGGCCCCTGGCGATCGCCAGGTCGGCCGCTTCGACAGCTTGGGCGGCGGCTCGGAGGGCACTCTTGGCTTTGGACGCCGGGACCGGCGCGGGATCGTATTCGGCATGGTGTTTGAGCGGGAGCACCCGGCGGAGGCTCTTCGCGCAGGTCTGGCCCTCAAGGCCGGCCGCCGCGACGTGGTCGGCGGCACCTGGATGGTCGCCTTTCCATCGCCACTTGAGTCGCAGCGATGCCACGGCGTCGGGCGGCCGCGATGGTTGCATGGATGGCGTTGCCGACCGCGGCGACATAGTTGTCCCTGGCGATGGCGTCGCTTGCGGCGTCGAGGTACTCGTGCGCCTTGTCAGCGAACGCGAGAGCGTCGCCGGCGGTAGCGGGGACCGTCGCGGGGGAGCGGCGGTCAGGCACGCTGCCGTCTGGCTTCGTCGACGGTCATGAGCTCTCGGAGGGGTTGACCGACCAGCACGATCCCCTGTTGGGATGCCTCGCGAAGCCAGGCGGGGGCTTTTTGGGCGGCCGGGACCATCTCGCCAGCACCCAGTTCGATCAGGTTGACAGGGTTTCCGGTGATTGCGGTGGCCTCGCTGACCCACCGTCCGAGGCTCTCCGACAATGATCCGGCGTCGGACTGGGCCGACTCGGGCGCGACGGCGACGACATCGATGTCGCTGTCGCGACCGGCACGCCCATGAGCGAAGGACCCGAAGACGGTGAGACTCAACGGTGCCGGACGGATGCGCCGGGCGGCCTCTCGCATCGCGTCGATGCAGGGGCCGCGAAGGTCAGTCATCCTCTGTACCAATCGAGCCGCGGCGTTTTGCTCGACCAAGCGCACGAGGACACCCCCAGGTGTCTGGCGGCGCTCCACGAGCCCTAGTTCGTGCAGATCCTCGATCAGCTCTGACGTGCGGCTCCAGCTCACCCCCGCGTCGAGTGCAAGCTGGCGGACCGTGCGGCTGGACGTGTTGCGAGTCAGGGCTGCGAGGACCTGGCCGCGGGCCCCGGGGATCAGGGCTTCGACGGGATGCAGAAAATCCACAATCACAAGTATATCGATAAACCGAGAAGGTTCTCGATTTATCGATAGGCTAGACGGAGAAGACCTTCATGACCTCGTCGCCGTAGTCGTTGATGACCTTGACCGCGATCTTGGCAGTGGCCGGCCGGGCGAAGGGTCGGGACTCGGTGCGGTAGAGCGAGGCCCAGGAGTCCTCGTCGATGTCGGCCTTCAGCGCTCGCTTCAGGCGGGCGAATGGGTCCTGGCCTCCTGTGAAGTAGCACTGGCGGACGAAGAAGGATTCGTCGTTGTAGTCGGTGTCGATCATCCACAGGGCGATTTGGTCGGTGTCGTTGCTTCGGATCTGCCCGGTGTTCGGGTCGTAGACGTCGACGCCGCGGAGGATCACGCGTAGCTCGTCTCCCTCGTCCTTGACCTCGATGTCGGGTTCACCGAACACGGTGAACAGGTTGCCGGCGCCGGTCTTCTTCAGGTCCTCACCCATGACCAGATCGGCGTTCATGCGGACGAGCAGCACCGGGA
>JBOHDU010000277.1:0-4164 GCA_050700615.1 Nocardioidaceae bacterium | reverse complement strand
GTCGTGCCCGAGCTCGACCAGCCGCTTGGCCCGCTCGATGGCCAGCTCGGCCACCGTCGTATGGTCCTCGGCCGGCCGGTCGAACGTCGAGGCGATGACCTCGCCCTTCACGGCCCGCTGCATATCCGTGACCTCTTCGGGGCGCTCGTCGACCAGCACCACCATGAGGTGACACTCGGGGTTATTGGTGGTGATCGCGTTGGCGATCGCCTGCATCACGAGGGTCTTGCCAGCCTTGGACGGTGAGACGATCAAGCCACGCTGGCCCTTGCCGATCGGGGCGACGATATCGATCACCCGGGTCGTAAGCTCGGTCGGCTCGGTCTCGAGACGAAGCCGCTCCGCGGGGTACAGCGGTGTGAGCTTCGAGAACTCGACCCGGTGCTGGGATGTCTCGGGCTCGGCGCCGTTGACCGTGTCGATGCGCACCATCGGGTTGTACTTCTCCCGGCGCTCGTTGTCACGACCTTGACGCACCATGCCGGTGATCGCGTCGCCCTTGCGCAAACCGTACTTGCGCACCATCGCCATCGAAACATAGACGTCGGTGGCGCCGGGCAGGTAGCCGCTGGTGCGGACGAAGGCGTAGTTGTCGAGAAGGTCGAGGATTCCCGCCGCGGGGGTCAGCACGTCGTCCTCTTGGATCTGCGGCTCGGCCTCGTTGGGCTCACGTCGACGGTCGCGGTCCCGGAAGCGGTCGCGGTTGCGACGGCGTCGACTTCGGCCGCCACCACGATCGTCGTCGCGGTTGTTATCGCGGTTGTTATCGCGGTTGTTATCGCGGTTCTGATTGGGGCGGTTGCGTCCGGGCGGCTGACCGTCACGGCCCTTGCTGTTGCTCTCGCGGTCGACGCGAGACTCCGCGGCCTGGTCGGCATCGTGCTCGCGGCGCGACGTGCCATCAGCGCTGTCCTGCGTGGTTGGGACGGGGGTGCCGCCGGAGCGCTCGTCACGTCGTCCCCGGCTGCGTTCTTCGCGGGGCCCGCCGGCCGACGGCGGCTGGGCCGCACCCACCTCGGTGGAGTCTGGCGGCCGTCTCGGCGTCTCGGTTCGAGCCTCCGCCGGCGCTGGCTGCGCCGACGAGTCGCCGTTGCGGCCCGCCTTGGTCGTTGTAATAGCGTCGATCAGGGCACTCTTGCGCATGCCCGCAACGCCTTTGATCCCCATGCTGCCGGCGAGCTGTTTGAGCTCGGGCAGCAGCATGGCATTGAGACCACCCGACTTCTTGCGCCGCGCCGGGGTCACATCAGTACCCTCGCTGCTGTCGACGACAGGGGTGGTTTCGGCAATTTCCGCCACGTGAGGTCCTTCCCACGTCTGGTGCGCAGTCAGATTGCGCCCGTTAGATAAGTGAATGCTCTTTGCGTCTTGGCAGGACTCGGGTTCAGACTACGGATGCGCCGTGTGGTGCACACGGGAAAGGGCCCGGGGAAAACCGCTGATCGATCCCTGCGATTCGCAAGAGAAGACCGGATCGCAGTGCGATTCGATGTAGTAGGACAGTAGCACGCAGCTCGGCCGGTTGTCCTATCCGCCGGTTCTAACACGCCGCCCGCCCCGATGATTCCCGCCGGACCGGCGCGAGTCACTCCGGCTCGACCACGGCCCCGGTCCGGCGCACCGTACAGGCGCGAGCGGCCCAACCCGGGGGTGCCCAACCGGCGATCTCGCCGACTCCTCCCGACCCGGCCGTCAGCACGAGCACTGTGGGCCCGGCGCCTGACACGACGGCCGCCAGTCCCGCATTGCGTAGCCGGTCGACCAGGTCGATGGTGTCGGGCATCGCGGCCCTGCGGTACTGCTGGTGCAGAAAGTCACGGGTGCCGGCAAGCAGCAGCTCGGGCGCGACTGTCAGGCTCGCGACCAGGAGACCCGCCCGGGCCGCGTTGGCACTGGCCGAGCGGTGCGGTACCGACGCGGGGAGCAAGCCCCGCGCGACCTCAGTCGACAGCGCGTGCGGCGGGATCAGCGCAACTGCACGGATGTCGGGATGTACGGCGAGGGAGACCACCTCAGGCCTTCCCTCGCCGGCCCAGGTGATGGTGAGGCCGCCGAACAGACAGGCCGCCACGTTGTCGGGGTGGCCTTCGAGCTCGGTTGCCAACCGCAGCTCTTGCGCCGCAGAAACCGCGGGTGCGGCGGCGATCTCGGCCGCGAGCCGTACTCCGGACACGATCGCGGCAGCCGAGGACCCCAAACCGCGGCCGTGCGGAATGTCGTTGACGCAGTGCAGCCGCAGCCCGGGCGGCTGCCCGCCGAGCTGCTCGAAGGTTGCCCGCATCGCGCGCACGACCAGATGGCTCTCGTCGCAGGTCAGCGACTCGGCCCCCTCCCCGGTCACGTCGACGACAAGCCCGGAGCCAGCCACCTCGGCGGTCACGACGTCGCACAGGTCGAGGCAGAGCCCGAAGGAGTCGAACCCCGGCCCGAGGTTGGCGCTGGTGGCGGGCACCCGAACCGTCACCGGCCCGCCACGAAACTCAGCCATCGAGCAGGCCCGACGCCCGGGCCGCCGCCTCTACGTCGGGCTCGATCACCCGATGCTCGACCCGCCCCCGGAAGGCGAGCGGCGCCTCGATGTCCTTGAGCCCATGGCCGGTGACCGTGACGCAGATGGTCTGCCCGGCGTCGAGACCGTTCCGCGCCCGGGCGACCAGACCGGCCACACCCGCGGCGGACGCGGGCTCGACGAAGACTCCGTCTCGAGCGGCCAGATCTGCTTGCGCATCCATGATCTGCTCGTCCGTGACCGCCTCGATAGCCCCGCCCGACTCGTCGCGGGCGGCCTCGGCGAGCAGCCACGACGCCGGATTGCCGATCCGGATCGCGCTGGCCACGGTCTCAGGGTCGTCGACCGGATGGCCCAGCACCAGGGGCGCGGATCCCTCGGCCTGGAAGCCCCACATCCGCGGCCGGGTAGTGGCTCGGCCGGCGGCGGCGTACTCGGTGTAGCCCTTCCAGTAGGACGCGATGTTGCCGGCATTGCCCACCGGCAGAACGTGCACGTCCGGCGCGTCTCCGATCCGGTCGACCACTTCGAAGGCCGCCGTCTTCTGGCCTTCGATTCGTGCAGGGTTGACGGAGTTGACCAAAGCCACCGGGTAGTCCTTGGCCAGCCCACGCGCCACCTCGAGGCATCGGTCGAACCCACCGCGCACGGCGACGATCCTGGCACCGTGCACGACTGCCTGCGCGAGCTTGCCGGCCGCGATCTTGCCCTCCGGAACCAGCACGATCGGCGTTACCTGGGCTCGTGCGGCGTAGGCGGCCATGGATGCCGACGTGTTGCCGGTCGATGCACACACGAGAGCCCGGGCGCCCTGCTCGACGGCAAGCGACACCGCGACCGTCATACCCCGGTCCTTGAACGAACCCGTCGGATTGCTGGCTTCGACCTTAAGCCAGACCGCGCACCGGGTGAGCCCGGAGAGCCACTGCGACTCGACCAGCGGCGTACCCCCCTCGCCGAGGGTGACCGTCGGAGTCGTGTCGGCCACCGGCAGCCAGCCTCGGTATTCCGCGATGACCCCGCGCCACTGATGCGGCACGGGCGCTCCGGGCCACGTCACTCGGTGACTCCTTCCACCCGCATGACGCTGGTGACCTCGCGCACGATCGGCGTCGCCCGCAGCTCATCGACGGTAGCCGCGAGGTCGCGGTCGTGGGCAGTGTGAGTCACGACCACGAGTTGCGCATCGCCGCCGCGCCCCTCCTGTCGCACGGTCTGGATCGACACCCCGTGCTGGGCGAACAGCTCTGCGACCCTCGCCAGCACGCCTGGCTGGTCGTCGACGTCGATGGCGACGTGGTAGCGCGTCAGCGTCAGCCCCATGGGGGCGATCTCGCACTGCGCGTACGTCGACTCGCGCCCGCTGGTCACGCCGTCCAGCCGGTTGCGCGCGACCGTGACCAGGTCGCCAAGGACGGCACTCGCGGTCGGCGCGCCACCGGCGCCTGGACCGTAGAACATCAGCTGCCCGGCTGACTCGCTCTCGACGAAGACGGCGTTGTAGGCCTCGCGGACGCTCGCGAGCGGATGCGAGCGAGGGATCATCGCCGGGTGAACGCGCACCGAGACCGTAGGCCCGGTCGGCCCACCGTCTCGCTCGCAGATGGCCAGCAGCTTGACCACAGCACCAATCTCCCTGGCGGAGACCATGTCAC
>JBOHDU010000276.1:0-3809 GCA_050700615.1 Nocardioidaceae bacterium | reverse complement strand
ACGCCGCACTGGGTGACTACCTCGGGAGTCCGGACCGAGTTCTCGACGTCGGCAGCGCCGACGGGCCGAGCGTCCGCTGGATGCGCGGCGAGCACTGGCAGACGTCGCTCGACCTCGACCCTCGCGGGCTTCGCAGCGGTGAGGGCGTGTGCGCGTCGGCGCTCGCGCTGCCGTTCAAGGACGAGTCGTTCGACGTCGTCGGTGCGTTCGACGTGGTCGAACACTGCGAGCACGAGAGCGTCGCCCTCGACGAGCTCGGCCGGGTGCTGGTCCGGGGCGGACGGTTGCTGCTGTCCGTGCCGGCCTACCAGTGGGCCTGGACCGACCACGACATCCGGGCCGGTCACTACCGTCGCTACTCCAAGCCGGCGATCGTCGATGCGGTGCAGCGCGCCGGGCTCGTCGTGCAGCGTGCGACGTACGGCTTCGGTGCGGTGTTCCCGGTCTTCATGGCAGAGCGAGTCATCCGCAGGATCCGGCATCATCAGACGCAACAAGTCAACGAGATCCAGCACGTCCCGGCGGCCGTGGAGCGGTTGCTGATGGGGCTCACCAAGGTCGATGTGACGGTGCTGAAGCGGGGGAACCTACCGTTCGGCTCGTCCGTGTTCCTGGCAGCCACCAAACCCCAGTAGCGGTCACGGCGACTAGCCGGCCGCTCAGTCGAGATCGGAGAACGAATGCGTGTCGTCGTCACGGGGGGTGCCGGTTTCATCGGCTCCAACTTTGTGCTTCGGACCCGGCAGACGAGGCCGGCTTGGAAGCTCACGGTGCTCGACGCACTCACCTACGCCGGCAACGTCGACAACCTGGCGAGCGTGGCCGGGGAGATCGAGTTCGTCCAGGGCTCCGTCGCGGACCAGGAGCTCGTGGATCGGCTCGTGGCCGCCAACGACCTGGTGGTGCACTTCGCGGCCGAGTCACACAACGACAATTCCCTCGAGGACCCCTGGCCGTTCCTGGAGTCCAACATCATCGGCACCTACCGCGTGCTCGAGGCAGTCCGCAAGCATGGAGTGCGCCTGCACCACATCTCGACCGACGAGGTGTACGGCGACCTCGAACTTGACGACCCCAAGCGGTTCACCGAGTCGACCCCGGTCAACCCGTCCAGCCCCTATTCGGCCAGCAAGGGCTCGGCCGACCTGCTGGTGCGAGCCTGGATTCGGAGCTTCGGGGTGCGGGCCACGCTGAGCAACTGCTCGAACAACTACGGCCCGTTCCAGCACGTCGAGAAGTTCATCCCACGGCAGATCACCAACATCCTGAGCGGGATCAAGCCGAAGCTCTACGGCGCGGGCCTCAACGTGCGCGACTGGATTCACGTCGACGACCACAACGACGCCGTTATCGCCATCGTCGAGAGGGGAAGGCTGGGTGAGACCTACCTCATCGGAGCCGACGGGGAGCACAACAACCGGCAGATCGTCGCCCTGCTCCTCGAGCTCTTGGGCAAGCCGGCCGACTGGTTCGACCACGTCGACGACCGACCGGGCCACGACCTTCGCTATGCGATCGACTCCGGAAAGCTGCGGGCCGAGACCGGCTGGACTCCCACCTACTCCGACATGCGGGCCGGTCTCGCCGCGACGATCGACTGGTACCGCGACAACGAGGCGTGGTGGCGGGGCAGCAAGCAGAGCACAGAGCAGATGTACCAGCGCATCGGCCGCTGAACGGCTCTCCCGGCGTGGGCTCGCCTGACACGTCGCTCAGCGGGCTTAGCCCGGATCCGGGCTTAGCGGCGGCCGGCTGCCTGGCTGCGCTCGACGAGGTCGATCAGGTAGGCGCCGTAGCCGCTCTTGACCATGGCGCCGGCTCGCTTGAGGAGCTCCTCGTCGGACAGGAAGCCCTGGCGCCAGGCGACCTCCTCCGGTGACCCGATCTTCAGACCCTGCCTGTTCTCGACCGTTCGGATGAAGTTGCTCGCGTCGTTGAGGGAGTCGAACGTCCCGGTGTCCAGCCAGGCCGTACCTCGGGCCAGCACATGCACGTGCAGGGCATCGCGCTCGAGATAGTGGCGGTTGATGTCGGTGATCTCGTACTCTCCTCTCGGCGACGGCTGCAGCAGTCGCGCGATCTGCACCACGTCGTTGTCGTAGAAGTACAGGCCTGGGACGGCGAAGTTGCTCCGTGGTTCGGTCGGCTTCTCCTCCAGAGACAGGGCTCGACCGAACGCATCGAACTCGACCACGCCGTAGGCCTGGGGATCGGTCACCCAGTAGGCGAAGACAGCGGCACCTTCCAGCCTGGCGAACCGCTCCAGCTGGGTGCCGAGCCCCTGCCCGTAGAAGATGTTGTCGCCGAGGACGAGGGCGCAACGCTCGGATCCGATGAAATCTGCCCCGATGACGAAGGCCTGGGCGAGACCGTTCGGCTCCGGCTGCTGGGCGTACTGGATCGAGATCCCGAAGGCCCCGCCGTCACCGAGCAAGCGCTCGAAGCCGTCGGCTTCATGGGGCGTTGTGATCACGAGGATGTCGCTGATACCGGCCAGGAGCAGCGTCGACAACGGGTAGTAGATCATCGGCTTGTCGTAGACCGGGAGCAGCTGCTTGCTCGTGCCCAGCGTGATCGGGTGCAACCGCGTGCCGGCGCCGCCGGCCAAGATGATGCCTCGCATGGTTACCGAGTATCGCCGATCCCCGAAGGTGCTTCTCCGCGACCGGGCCCCGCCGCGGCCCCCGGGTGTGAGGCAGCCCACCCCGCGAGGGGAGGTCATGGGTTTGCGGCAGGCGTTATCTTGGAGGTGCGTCCCGGCACCGGGGCACCATCGTTAGCACGTCTGGATCCCCGCTGGGGACTGGAACGAAGAGGCGAAGAAGATGCCCGTCAAGAAGCTGTCCATCGGCGTGATTGGCGCCGGTCGCGTCGGCGCCGTTCTGGCTGCCGCGCTCCGTGCGGCGGGTCATGAGATAACCGCGGTGGCCGGCGAGTCGGGCGCCTCCCGCACCCGGATCGAAACGATGCTGGCTGGCGTCAGAGTCGGCAAACCGACGACGGTCGCCAGGTCTTGTGAGCTGCTGCTCCTCGCCGTCCCCGACGACGCCCTCGACAACGTGGTCAGGATGCTCGTGGCGTCCGGGGCGATCCGCCCGGGGCAGTACGTCGTGCATACGAGTGGACGCCACGGACTCCGAGCGCTGGCTCCGGCGACCGAGATGGGCGCGCGCGGAGTCGCGCTGCACCCGGCGATGACGTTCACCGGCACCGACCTGGACCTGGCCCGGCTGCCCGGCTGCGTTTACGGCGCCACGTGCGACGACGCGGAGCGGCCCCTGGCGCTGGCTCTCGCTGCAGACGTGGGGGGAACGGTAGCGTGGGTGGCGGAGGACGACCGGGCGCTCTATCACGCCGCCCTCGCCCACGGCTCCAACCACCTCGTGACCCTTGTCACTCAGGCCATGGGCCTGCTCCGCTCCGCGGGATCGCACGACCCGGCTGCCATCCTTCGGCCGCTGTTGACCGCAGCCTTGGACAACGCCCTCGCGTACGGTGACGCGGCTCTGACCGGCCCGATCGTGCGCGGCGACGTCCGGACGGTGCGAGCACACGTGCTCAGCCTGGCGCAGTCCTCGCCGGAGACCCTCGAGTCCTATGTGGTGTTGGCCCGGGCTACGGCCAACCATGCCGTTGCCGACGGTCGACTGGAGCCGCGGCGGGCCGCCCTCCTGGTCGAGCTGCTCAATGACTCGCTTATGGGAATCCCAGTGTGAAGGTCGTTGAGACCAAGGACCAGCTGCGGGGATCCCTTCGCCTCCGGCTGGACCGGGGGGTGAGCATCTGCCTGGTGCCGACGATGGGGGCCC
>JBOHDU010000275.1:0-3805 GCA_050700615.1 Nocardioidaceae bacterium | reverse complement strand
CCCTCGGTGACGGGGATCGGCAAGCCGTCGAAAACTGAGCGGGCACACGTCACCTGCACCGATACCTCGGCGAGCGGGTCGCGGAGGGTCAAGAAGACGGTGGCCGTTCCGGGGCGGCGGGTGAGCTGCGCGATCTGGCCCTCCACCCAGATCGGCCCGAGACGGTCGACATAGCCCGACATCGCGTTCGCGATGACTCGGACCGGGGCAGGCTTCTCCAGGCTCGTCTCGAGTGCCACGACCACGAGGTTAGGCCATCAGCTCAGCGGGCAATGCGACGGCATTCTTTGGCGCTGGAGCGCCCCACCTACCATGGGGGCATGACTGAGTCGGACCGCGAGCAGAGCCAGCCTCCGGCTGTGCGGGCTCCCAAGCCCCCTGGCCGAAGCGTGTTGCTCGCGGCTCCCCGTGGGTACTGCGCCGGCGTCGACCGTGCGGTCATCACCGTCGAGAAGGCGCTCGACCTCTACGGTGCACCCGTCTTCGTCCGCAAGCAGATCGTGCACAACAAGCATGTCGTGGAGGCTCTCGAGCGGCGCGGGGCAATCTTCGTGGAGGAGCTCAACGAGGTTCCGGACGGCTCAACTGTGGTCTTCTCCGCACACGGGGTCTCACCTGCGGTGCACGCTGAGGCGTTGGCCCGCCAGCTCAAGACGATCGACGCGACCTGCCCGTTGGTCACGAAGGTCCACCACGAGGCGAAGCGGTTCGCCGGCGACGACTACGACATCTTGCTGATCGGCCATGAGGGGCACGAGGAGGTCGAGGGCACAACGGGCGAGGCGCCGAAGAACATCACTCTGGTCCAGAGTCCGGACGCCGTCGACGACATCCAGGTGCGTGACCCCGACAAGGTCGCCTGGCTGTCGCAGACCACGCTCTCGGTCGACGAGACCATGGAGACGGTGAACCGGCTCCGCGAGCGCTTCCCCAACTTGTTGGACCCGCCATCCGACGACATCTGCTACGCCACCCAGAACCGGCAGCAGGCTGTGAAAGAGGTCGCAGCGGGCACTGACCTGGTGCTGGTGGTGGGCTCCGGGAACTCGTCGAACTCCGTCCGCCTGGTCGAGGTGGCTCTGGAGTGCGGAGCCAAGACTGCACACCGGGTGGACGACGCCTCCGAGATCTGCGAGGAGTGGTTCGACGGGGTCGAGACCGTCGGGGTTACCTCCGGTGCGTCCGTGCCCGAGGACCTGGTTGACGGGGTTCTCGACTACCTTGCCCGGCTCGGCTACCCGGCCGCCCGGCCGATCCACACGGCTGAGGAGACTCTGATCTTCGCGCTGCCGCCTGAGCTACGCAGGGATCTGCGCTCAGCCAGCCACTCGTGAGCTGCGCGGTGATCCCACCCGAACGTGCACTTGCTCTGGGCTAGTCCCGGCTCTGGTGCGCCGAGGCGGTCATCGGGTTGGCCGCGGTCGATGAGTGGTCTGCTCTTGGCAACTGCGAAGGAGTCGCGACCGAGGCGGCGAATGGTCGGCCGTCTGTGGATCCCACTCAGCCGGGTGAGTTTCGCCCCGTCGTCATCCGCAAAGCGACAGTCGACAACGCGACGGCATAGCCGGCCACGAGGGCACCGGCGTGCTGGGCCAGCCCGGTGAGGAAAGTCTGGCCCAGACCGGCAGCGTGGACGAACGTGCTCGGCGCCAGCAGCGTGACGGCGGCGATCAGCACGCCGAAGACAAGCGGTGGCAAGACGCCGGCGGTGAAGATGTCGATGCGTCGCACCCCCATGGCCGCTAGCAGGCAGATCACCACGAAGCAGAGGTCGAAGAAGTAGGTCAACCCCCCGGTCAGGGCGAAGTCGAGCCCGGTGACCACGACGGTGGCGGCGGCGCTTGAGAGGACGATCCCGCGCCCGGGCATGCCCGGTGAGGCGGCGTATTCGGTCGCATCGTCGAGATCGTCGAGTTGGACTGGGTCACGCCACACCTCGCGGTCGACATGGGGCGAGGGCTCGATGGGGGAGTCTGCGAGGTCTGCCCCATCGGTGTCGTCAGGAAAGTCAGGCTCGGAGACCAGCAGGTCGAACTCGATGTCGGGGTCGTTGCCCGCCATGGGCTCCGGCGTCGGGTTCGCCGAGGATGTCATCGCCGCCTCCGCAGTGCCTCGTCTTGTGCCTCAAGGTACGCGGGGGCAGGGCCCAGGCTCCGTTGCCACGCCGTCTCTGCTGCCACGCCGTGCCCGCTGCAAGTAGGTCGGCTGGCCGCGTGCGGACCACTCGATGGTGCCCGTGGGCCCTACTCTCCTACGGCCCGCCGAGCCCACCGCTCCTGCCCGGGGGCTCCTTCGATCACCGATGGTGTGGGCTCGTCGGCCACGAGCTCGGGCGCGGTCATCGGTTTGGGAACCTCCGTGACGCTGGTCGGCGTCTCGATGGTGGCGTCAGTCACCTCAAGGTCTCGGAGCTTGCGCGCACTCACGAGGACGCGCGTCTCGATCGAGCCGACCATCTTGTTGTAGCCCCCGACGGCCGACGTAAGCGCCCGACCGAGCCGGTCGATGTGCCCACCCATCGTGGCGATCCGATCGTAGAGCTCGCGCGCGAGGTGACTGACCTCGCGGGCGTTGTCCGCCAGCGCTTCCTGGGTCCAGGCGTAAGCGACGGTCTTGAGCATCGCGATAAGTGTGGTCGGAGTGGCGAGCATGACCTTCTTGCCCGCGGCGTAGTCGATCAGGACGGGGTCGGTCTCGATCGCCTGCGCGAAGATCGCTTCGCCGGGCACGAACATCACGACGAACTCCGGGGAGGGGGCGAACTGCTGCCAATAGGACTTCGCGGCCAGCGCGTCGATGTGGGCACGCACCTGCCGGGCGTGCCGATCCAGATGAGCGTCGCGAGCGGCGGGATTGGTGGCGCTGTCGATGGCGGACAGGAAGGCGTCGAGCGGAACCTTGGAGTCGATGACGACCGACTTGCCGCCCGGCAGGCTGACGACGACATCGGGTCGCAACGCGCCGTCGTCGGTGCGGCGCGACACCTGCTCGTCGAAGACACAGCGTGAGGTGACACCGGCGAGCTCGAGACTGCGGCGGAGTTGCATCTCTCCCCAATGACCACGCACCTGCGGTCGTCGCAGCGCGTCGGCCAGTGACTGGGTCTGCTGACGCAGCTCGCTGCCGCTGAGCCGCACCGACTCGACCTGCGTCTTGAGCTCGGCACGCCACGACGCATTCTGTTGCGACATCGCCCCGAGCTGCTCGTTGAGCCGCAGCAGGCTCTGCTGGACCGGCGCGACGACCTGCTCGGTGGCATGCACGCGTGAGTCGGCCAGCTCCAGAACTCGCTGACTTGACTCGCTGACGGCCTGCGCCGACAGCGCTCGCATCTCGTCGCGCAGCTGGCCCGCCGACCGGGTGGCTGACGCCGCGCCGCGCTGCTGCCCGACCAGCAGGCCGATGACGTAGGCCGCCACGCCCACCAGCACGGCCACCACGAGCACCAGCCCAATCGTCGTACCACTCATGACACACACCATGCCAGCGGCAACCGACAAAGTGGACTCGCAGCGCCGGAAGCCTCGAGAACGACGGTCGGTTGGGGCACGCACGACTACCGCCAAGTGTCTGTAGTCGTTCTGGTTCGGCGCTGCCGACCTGGTGCGTTTGCCGACCTGTGCTGGCAGCCCTCACGTTCGCGCGGCTACCAGGCACCGGTCGTGGGATTCGCCGTCGAGTCGGGCTACGTCGTAGCCTTGTCGCCCGTGGCACTCACCATCGGAATCGTCTGGCTCCCCAACGCAGGCAAGTCGACGCTGTTCAACGCACTGACCAAGAACGACGTTCTTGCCGCCAACTACCC
>JBOHDU010000274.1:0-6690 GCA_050700615.1 Nocardioidaceae bacterium | reverse complement strand
TCGACGGCGCGCTTGGCGGCGGCCAGGTCGGTCGTGACCGCGAGCCGACCCTCGATACGGGACCGGCCGGCGTCTCGGCGTACGAGGGTGCTGTCGGCCCGCGCCCCCAGCAACAGCCCGAGCGCTGTCACCACCATCGTTTTGCCGGCCCCGGTCTCCCCGGTGACCACGGTCAAGCCCGGGCCGAACTCCAGCGCAGCGTCGTCGATGACGCCGAGGGACGAGATCCGCAGCTCCTCAAGCATCGGACGGCGCCTAGCCTTCGCGCCGTCGCCGCGCGGCGCCGCGCCATCCAGACACCGGGAGGTCGAACTTGGCCACCAGACGGTCGGTGAAGGGGGCCATGTGCAGACGGGCCAGACTGACCGGGTGGGTGCCGCGGCTCACCTCGATGCGCGCGCCGGGCGGCAACTCGAGCGTGCGCCGTCCGTCACACCACAACACCCCTGCCCCCTCGTAGCCGCGGAGCACCTCGATCGCCACCATCGAGTCCGGAGAGATGACCATCGGGCGTGCGAAAAGCGCATGAGCGCTGATGGGCACCACGAGGATCGCATTGACCTCCGGCCACACCACCGGGCCGCCGGCGCTGAACGCATACGCCGTGGAACCGGTCGGAGTGGCGACGACGACGCCGTCGCACCCCCAACGGGACAATGGGCGGCCGTCGATCTCGAGAATCAGCTCGAGCATCCGCTCGCGCGCGGCCTTCTCGATCGACGCCTCGTTGAGCGCCCAGCCTGAGCTGCGGACCACGCCGTCCTGGAGCACACGCACGTCGACGGTCAGTCGCTTCTCGACGACGTAGGCGCGGTGGATGATTGCGCTCACCGTCGACTCGAGGTCCTCCCACTCGGCCTCCGCGAGGAAACCGACGTGGCCGAGGTTGACCCCGAGCAGTGGCGTCTCAGCAAGCCGAGTCAACTCGGCCCCACGAAGGATCGTGCCGTCGCCACCGATGACCACGGCGATCTCACAGGAGCCGGCCGCGTCGGTGTCGGCGGACACGACTTCGGCGCCGTCAATGTCCAGGTCGCGCGCCTCTTCGGCTAGCAACCGGACGTGCAGCCCCGAGTCCATCAGCCGCTTGGCGACCTCGCGGGAGACCTCCACCGCCTGCGGCCGGCCGGTGTGCGCGACAAGCAGCACAGTCCGGTCGGCTGTCATCTCCTTGGCCGAGCTCGACATCACCCCCTACCTTCTCACTGCCGACCCTCCGTGACGATGAGGTGACCCCCTTACTGTGGCCCGTCGGCTATCACCTGGTCCAGGACAACAGGGTCGAGCGGTCCGGCATCGGATCGCAGCCAGACGAAGTACTCCACGTTGCCCGCAGGCCCGGGAAGTGGGCTCGCGCAGACCCCGCGCACCCCCCAGCCAAGCCGTTGCCCCGCCGCTGCCACCGTGGCGACGGCCTCGGCGCGCAGTTCAGGCTCGCGCACCACGCCACCCTTGCCTATCCGGTCCCTACCCACCTCGAACTGCGGCTTGACCATCAGGACCAGATCTGCGCCGCCCGCCACCAGGCCGACGAGGACGGGGAGCACCAGTGTCAGCGAGATGAACGACAGGTCGGCAACGACCAGGTCGGGCGCCACGTCGAGCCGACCGGCATCGAGGTCGCGGATGTTGGTGCGGTCGAGAACCGTGACGCGCGGGTCCTGCCGCAGCAGCCAGGCCAGCTGGCCGTACCCGACGTCGACCGCCAGCACCGAGGCCACGCCCTGCCGCAGCAGGACATCGGTGAAGCCTCCGGTGGAAGCACCTACGTCGAGCGCGCGCCTGCCGCTGAGCTCGAGGCCCTGCTGGGTGAAGGCTTCGAGGGCGCCGGCGAGCTTGTGGCCGCCGCGGGAGACGTAGTCGGGTCGGGACGGGTCCGCCGTGACGACGAGTGGAGCGTCGGTGCTGATGCCGGTGGCAGGCTTGCTCGCCACCACTCCGCCCACCGTGACCCGGCCCTGCTGGATCAGGTCGGCCGCGTGGTCACGGCTGCGGGCCAGGTGTCGGCGTACGAGCTCGGCGTCGAGTCGCTGACGGCGGGGCATGACAGCGCTCAGCGTGCAGTGGCGACGCGGGCGGGCCTGCTCATGGTGCGCTGCTCGGTCGCCCCGTTGCCTCGGAGCCGCTTGCCGGCCAGTGCCGGTCTGAGCCGCTTGGGTTTGCTGGGCTCGGGTTGCTGTCCGGGGACGGGTTCGCGTCAAGTGCCTGGTGCAAGTCCTGATGGATCTGCTCGTAGACGGCGGCGTGCGCGTCCAGGTCGAGGCTGTCCAGGTCGGCGAGGCGTGCCACCGCGGCATCGACGGCCACGTCACCGGTGCTGAGCGCCCCGTCCGCGCCGATAGGGTCAGGTGCGGTTGCGGCGGATGTCGACACCATGGCTTCGGGGCCGGTTCGGGCGGGCTGCTCCGGCTCAGCCTCGGCGGGGCGGGGGTACGACGGGTGGTCCACGAGCTGTCCTCCTCTTGGTCGGAGCCAACCTAGCCGCGGATGGCCGACGCATCCAAGCGATCCAGCCGCAGGTCGGCTCCGGGATTCGTGTCGGCCCATTCCCAGGCGGCCGTCACCAACGCCCTCAACAGGTCGTCCCGACTCTCACCGGCCCCGTCAGCGGTCAGCTGACCGTCCTCGTCGACGTACGCATGCCAGCCGCCGAGGTTCGCTCCGTGGCGCGTACCCGCCGGGACCTGGTGGACCTGTTCGAGCGCCCGCGTGGTCCACCCGACGAACGTTGGCCGCTGCTCGGGCGGCGCCGTGCACACTGCCCCCACCGAGGTCACCCCGGTCATCACGAGCAGGGATTCCGCGCCGCACCGGTTGGCACCTTGGATGTCGGTGTCGAGCCGGTCTCCGACCATCAGAGGATGCTGACAGCCGGTCCGCTCGACGGCCTCGTCGAACAGTGGCCGGTACGGCTTGCCGGCCACGGCCGACGGGCCACGTCCCGCGGCCGCCGACACAGCGGCGACCAAGGAGCCGTTGCCCGGCGCAGTGCCTCGCTCGGTGGGCAGTGTGAGATCGAGGTTCGACGCGACCCAGGGCAGTCCGGTGCTGACTGCGTAGGCACACTCGGCGAGGTCTCGCCAGCCGATGTCAGCGTGGAACCCCTGCACGACCGCCTTGGGTGACTGGGTTGCCGACCGCACCGGCACCATGCCCTTGCCCCGGACCTCCTCGGCGAGGGCCTCCCCTCCTATGACCAGTACCCGGGAGCCGGTGGGGACCTGCCTGGCGATCTCGGTCGCAGCCGCCTGCGCCGACGTGATGACATCGGCCCCCGCAGCCGGGATCCCGAGTTCTGCCAGGTGCCCGGCCACCGCCTCGGGGCTGCGCGAGGCGTTGTTGGTGACGAACGCGAGCGTCACTCCGCGCTTGCGCACCCGCTCGAGCACCGACGGCACTCCCTCCACGGCCTGCGCCCCGACGTACACGACACCATCGAGGTCGAGCATCACGCAGTCGTAGTCGGCCACGAGTGGTCCTGTGCTGGCTGCCAGTCCTGTGCTCTGAGTCGGCACGTCGTCGTCCTCCCGGTCCTGTCGTGGATCGTGGGAACACCGTACGATGCAGCGTGGCCGAAGAGCAGGACACGCCCCCGCCGGCGAAGTTGCGACTGCGCCCGTTCGCGGCCATGCGCTACGACGCTGACGCCGTCGGCGACATCGGTGAGGTCACGTCACCGCCGTACGACGTCATGGATCGTCCGATGATCGAGCAACTTCTCGAGGAGCACCCCCACAACATCGTGCGGCTGATCCTGCCGCGAATGGTGGGCGACCCCGTGGGCACCGACAACCCGTATGTCAAGGCGGCCAAACGGATGCGTCGCTGGCGCTCGAAGGGGGTCTTGCGGACGGACCCGGAGCCTGCCCTCTACGTCTATGAGTACGGCGACGATCAGCACCGGGTCTGCGGCCTGGTCGGAGCACTGGAGCTGCGCAAGCCCCACGATCAAGTGGTACTGCCGCACGAGGATGTGATCCCGGGGATCGTGGCGGACCGGCTGGCAGGCATGTCAACCGCGCGCGCCAATCTGGAGCCCATCTTGCTGGTCTACGACGGCCAGCGGGCAACGTCCGACCTGATCGCGGACGCCCGCAGTCGTCCCGCCCTGACCGACGTGCACGCACCCGATGGGTCAGTACACAGGCTCTGGGCGATCACAGATCGCGAGCAGCTGGGTGAGATCCGCCGGCTCCTAGCGCCCCACCAGGCTCTGATCGCCGATGGACATCACCGATACGCGACCTACCTGCAACTGCGTCGTCGGCACCGTTCGATCGGCGACGGGCCGGGCCCATGGGACAGGGGCCTGGCGCTTCTCATCGACCAGTCGGAGTTCCCGTTGCAGCTCGGCGCGATCCACCGCAGTGCATCGGAGCTCGACCTCGCCCAGCTCGCCGCGCCCCGAGAGTTCACCATCTCAGAACCAGAGCCGGTGGGAGCCGCGATTCCGATGCCGTCAGCGCGAGCCGGCGGTGTCGTGCTCACAGACGGCCGCCAACAGCGCGAGGTGCTCCTTGTCGGCGAGCGGGAGAACGCGGTGACCGACGCCGAGCTGGTACACACCCGGCTGCTTCCAGCCTGGGGGGTGACGGAGGACCGGATCGGCTACCACCACACGATCGAGCAGACCCTGTCCGCTGCCCATCGCGAGGGAGGCGTAGCGATCCTGCTCCGCCCGACGTCGGTCACCGAGGTGATGGCAGTTGCCCGAGCCGGCAAGGTGATGCCCCGCAAGTCAACGTCGTTCGGGCCCAAGCCTCGGATGGGACTGGTCATGCGAAGCTTCGACGACGAGATCTGACCACGTCGAACCACTCGCGTCCGGGGCGGCGCCTTCGTCCGGATGGAACAGTTACGGTCGTGACCCCCGAAGCAACAGAGGTCTGGGACCCGGGGTTTGCCCGGCAGCAGCAGTTCTTCACCCGGGCGCCCGTTTGAGCCGCCGAGCCACTTTGACCTCGACTTCGACGCGGCTCACCGGGCCCGCGACGCCGCGGAAGAACCGGCGCCGGATCGAGCCCGCGACATGCACCTCGTCGCCAGGCTGCCAGCTCCGGATCGAGCGTTGCGCCCGGGTGGTCCAGGCCACGCAGTCCAGGGTGTCGACCCGTTGCGCAGACTTGGCCCGGGCGGACGGGTCGCGGTCGACGACGATGCGGGTCGTCACGATCGTGTCTCCGCTGGGCAGCTCTCGCTCCGTTGCCAGCACGGCGACGCGCCCACAGAGCACGACGTCGTTCACCGGACCGTGCGGCTGCTGAACGCCAGTGCTGATGTCTTCCTTGGTCACTCGGGACACCTCCTAGCCGAAGTCTTCAGGCGTCGGCCGACAGCATGCGCCGACCGACCGGAAGCTGTGGACGCAAGAGGGAGTCGACGCCCGGTGTGGACGATCTCACCGGGCGTGGATCCTTCACACCAACCGGCAGGCGCCAGCCGAGAGTGCCGGGGTTGGTCAGCCGTGGTCGTCGAACTGCGTCAGGCGTTCCGCGGCGTCGGTGTGGCCGTCCGCGTCGACCGCCGCCGCTCGCTCGAACCACTCGCGAGCCTTGTCCCTTTGCCCGTCATCGAGCAGTGCGTCGGCGTAGGCGTAGCGGAGCCGGGCGGCCCAGGCGGCTCGGGAGCGAGAGCGTAGCTCGCGGCCCTCAAGGGTGCGAACGGCAGCCTCGGTCTGGCCCAAGTCCCGGCGGGCCCCGGACTCGACGATCTTCAGCTCGATCTGACCCTCCTCGTCGAGACTCAGCGCGGCCGGATCGTTCGCGATCTCCAGAGCTCGACGAGGGCGTCCCAACGCCCGCTCGCAGTCAGCCATCATCGGGAGGTAGATGGCAGATCCGTTCATCCGGCGTGCCGCTTTGAACTCCGACAGGGCGTCCTTGAAGTGGCTGGAGGCGTACGCGGCCTCACCGCAGGCCTCGCGCACTACCGGGATCCGAGCGGCCCGGGCCCTCGCCGCGAGCGTGTGCTGGAAGGCGATCTCCGGCTCGGAGTCCAACAACGTGGCCGCCGCCACAAGGTGGCGTGCAACCCGCGCGGCGAGCTTGTCAGGAAGGGAGCGCAGCTCGTTCGCCACCGAGCGGTCGAGCTCACGGCCACTGATCTCCTCGGGCAGTGGCGGGCCGTCGTAACGAGCCTGCGCCTCGCTTCGCTCGGATCCCTCGAACGAACCACCACCTGGCCTGGGCTGACCGCCGCGGCCTGCCTTGGGAACCGTCCCTCGCCTCTGACGCGTCGCGCGATCCTGCCTGCCCGCGCGGTCCCGACCCGTGGCACGACCCTGTCTGCCCCCGCGGTCGTTACTGCCACCACCTTCACGAGCGTCTCTGCGCGGTTCGCCGTCGCGGCCGAGGCCACCCGCATCGTCTCCACCGCGCCGCCGACTCCCGCCGCTCGAGTCACCGACTCGGCCGCCCTCGCGACCACGTGGCACACCCGGATCGTGGCCCAGATCCGCTCGACGATTCAGGCTGCGATCGCCGTCGCTTCCACGCCGCCGATCGCTGCCTGCCGAGGCCGCGGACCGGCTCGATCTCGGGGACCGGGCGCGTTCCGACGAGCCCGTCGCGCGCCCTTCGCTGGAACGGTCTGGCTTTCGTGCACGGCTTCCAGACTCCGACCCGTCCCGGCGCGGGGGTGGCTTTCGTGCACGGCTTCCAGACTCCGACCCGTCCCGGCGCGGGGTTGGCT
>JBOHDU010000273.1:0-2308 GCA_050700615.1 Nocardioidaceae bacterium | reverse complement strand
GGTAACCGTGCATCGGCTTCTCGGTCAGGAGCGCGAGCACCGCCGCGCGCACGTCGCCGCGGCCCATGCGCGTGCCCACGCGCTTCTCGAATGTTGAACGCAACTGCTCCATCGTTCGCCACATGCTCTCGGCTGTCATGCCGGCGCCGAAGCCGCCGGCGGGAAATGAACCGCCCATCATGCCCTCCTTCATAAGTCATAAACGATACTCAACGATATAACGTTAGGGCGGTGAGCGATAGAGGTCGCCCATGTCTCGACCATACTCTAGCTGTCACTGGCCACGTTTAGGATGGCTGACGTGGCTGAGCCTTTGCAGCAATGGTGGGAACGTCGGCAGTTCACCCACGGCGCCGTGGTGCCGTATCCCGTGGGCACGTACCGCGACGCGTGGGCGCCGTATCCGGTGAACGTGAAGCCGGTCGCCGAATCGAACGCGGGACCAACCTGCTTCTCCATCAAGTCGACAAGGGACCCTGCGTACAGGACGTTGACCGGACCGGAGCCCTTCGCCGTCGAAGCCGACCCGGTTGTGTCAGTTCGAGTGGGCGCGGGGGGAGAAGCGTTGTTGTTCGAGCTGCAGCCGGCGCCGAACAGAGTCAGACACAGCAGCCCAGCCCCGATGGCACGACGGCCGCGACGAGCCGGCCCCCATCTCGGGCTGGGGGTCGAAGACGTCATGTTGCTGGAATATACCCCTGTAGTCAGGTTCCGACTACCGATGCCTCAAGGGGTGCGGTTCTGGTGCTCACCGGGTCGACAGAATCGCCTCTATGAACTCGAGCGTCGCGTGGGAGGAGGCGAGTCGCCACTGCGCAAGCACTCGCTCGAAGCCGTCGTTTCGGTCGAGCTGCTGCTCGAGGGCCGCGCGTTGCGGCTCAAGTCGCGTTCGCTGCGCCTCCAACAGTGGCCTGGGGTCGGTGCCTGCCCGGTCCAGCAAGGCCAGCCTGAGCAACAACAGTGACCGGATGTCGCGCACGTGCTCCACCGGAGTCGCCAGCCAACGCCGTAACACTCGTCTCCCGCCGGTCGTGACGGTCACGATCCGGCGGCTGGGTCCGACATGGCTGCGTTCGGTGGCCTGCTGGGCGATCAGACCCTGGTCCAGCAGCTTGTTCAGGGCTTGGTAGACCAACGGCCGGGGAACGGTCCAGACCCGGCCGAGTGATCCGTCCTCGGCCAAGAGCTGGGCCACCGCGAAACCGTGGGTGGGCCCCTCGGCGACGACGCCCAACACCGCCCACTCGCCGGGAGACAGACTCACTGGTTGGGTTGCCACCCCAGCACCGTATCCAAGCGCGACACATCCACGAGGAGGTGTCGGCTGAGCTGCTCGGTCGTTCGGCGCTGGATCCGAGTCTCATGCTCGGCGCGGTGGCCGCACGTCACCCTCGACTGATGAACTGCCGAAACCGCTAGGCAAACGAATGCTACGAGCTCGGCTGCGTGTAGAGCTCGAACGCCTCCCACATGCGGGCATAACGCCCCCGGGCGGCGAGCAACTGATCGTGTGTGCCCGACTCGATGACCCGCCCCTTGTCCAGTACGAGGATGCGATCGGCAGACCTGGCGGTCTGCAGGCGGTGCGCGATCAGCACCGTCGTACGGCGTCTGGAGACGGTGTGCATCGCCGCGACGACCCGCGCCTCGGTGACCAGGTCGAGGTTGGCGGTCGCCTCGTCGAGCAACAGCACAGCGGGCTCGACCAGCTCGGCTCGGGCCAGGGCGATCAGCTGCCGCTGACCCGCGGACAGCGACGTGCCACGCTCGGTGATCTCGTGCAGGTAGCCACCGGGAAGGGTCGCGATGAGATCGTGGGCTCCCACAGCGTGCGCCGCTGCCTCGACCTCGGCAGCCGACGCGTCGGGTCGGCCGTAGGCGATGTTGTCGCGGATCGTTCCTGTGAACAGGAATGTCTCTTGAGGCACGTAGCCGAGCCGGTGGTGGTACGACGAGAGATCCATCGCCCGCAGGTCCAGCTGGTCTACCGTCAGCCGTCCGGTGTCAGGGTCGTAGAAGCGGGCTACCAGCTTCATCACCGTCGACTTGCCGGCTCCGGTCTCTCCGACCAGCGCGATCGTCTCCTTCGCGCTCACCTCGAACGTGACCCCG
This sequence comes from Nocardioidaceae bacterium, assembly GCA_050700615.1. GTDB lineage: Bacteria > Actinomycetota > Actinomycetes > Propionibacteriales > Nocardioidaceae > JBOHDU01. Next base: position 196 of record JBOHDU010000273.1, on the reverse strand, counting down.
CGCAGCGCCTCCGGCGGCTTGAAGACCACCGCCCTTTCCGGCGGTCTCGGATCCGCCGGTCCACGCCGCTCGGAGCTGCCGCTGACGCCGTTCGCGCCCGGCCGGGCCACCGGCGCCGGATACGTGAAGTGGACGCCGACGGCGCTGAGCTCGCCCGTCAGGCGTTGGGGGTACTCCGGCTCGCTCTGGTTGGGTG
>JBOHDU010000272.1:0-5443 GCA_050700615.1 Nocardioidaceae bacterium | reverse complement strand
CCTCTGGGAAGGTCGCCCGGTGCACGTCCGCACGCCGCGCGAGGCGTCAGCGCTGGGGATCGAGACCGTCCACCAGGACCTCGCCCTCTGCGACAACCTCGACATCGTGCAGAACATGTTCCTCGGGCGGGAGCTGCTGCAATGGGGGCTGCTCGACGAGCCGAAGATGGAGGTGACGGCGACCAAGACGCTTTCCGAGCTCTCGGTCACCACGGTTCGCTCGATCCGGCAACACGTCGGCTCGCTCTCAGGTGGTCAGCGACAGGCGGTTGCAGTGGCGCGTGCGGTCATGTGGGATGCCAAGCTGGTGATCCTCGACGAGCCGACCGCGGCGCTCGGGGTTTCGCAGACGGCCATGGTGCTCGAGCTGATCCGAAACCTGAGCTCCAGGGGTATCGCGGTGCTCTTCGTCTCGCACAACCTGAACGACGTCTTCGAGGTAGCCGACCAGGTTGCGGTCCTGCATCTGGGCCGGATGGCTCGCACCGGCCCCATCGCCGAGTTCGACACACAGAGAATCGTCGAGCTAATCACCACCGGTACCCTCTCCAGGTCAGGAGCCGGCACCGACAGCGGCGTCCGAACTGCAGGCAACCCGCACGAACCCGGGGAGAGCTGACCATGACATCCACGTCACGACCGACGGGCCCCCGGACGGATGCCGAGACCGCGGAGGTAGATCCCGACACCACCACGACACCGGGCGGCGACATCCAGGGCATCGACTCCGCCGTGCTGGCAGGGTCCTTGCGGGAGTACCTGGGGTCCTGGGTCAGCCGTGTGCGGGGCGGCGAGAGCGGCCTGCTGCCGGTGGTCGCCGGATTCATCGTCATCATCATCATCTTTCAGACGCAGCAGTCGCTGTTCCTGTCCGCCGGCAACCTGGTCAACCTGTTGGTGCAGGGTGCGACGTACGTGCTGCTGGGCATGGCCGAGATCTTCGTCCTGCTGCTCGGTGAGATCGACCTGTCAGCAGGGTTCGTCGCTGGGGTAGGCGCCGTCGTGACCGTTGCCCTGGCAGGGCCTCACAACCAGCCGTGGTGGATCGCCATCCTGGGCGGGCTGGCCGCGACGGCCGTGTTGGGCATCGTGCAGGGGTTGCTCATCACACGACTCAGACTGCCGTCATTCGTGGTGACACTCGCAGGCCTGCTGGGTTTCGAGGGGCTGCTGATCTATCTCGTCGACCGGGAAGGCGGGCCGTCGAGCGGAGGCACGATCCCCATCACGAACAACGTGTTGGCGAACATCGTCTACGGCAACATGGGCCTGGCGGCCGGATGGATCCTGATGGCGGTGGTCGTGGTGGCGATCTCCTGCCTCTGGTTGCTTCGCGACCGGCGCCGCCGATCGTCCGGGCTCGTCACCCCGCCGATCGGGCTGACTTTGATCAAGATCGCCATCCTGGCGGTCGCCGGCATCCTGCTGGTCATCATCTGCAACACCAACCGCGGATACGCCACCTCGCTGCAGGGCGTTCCCTGGGTCGTGCCGATCGTGCTGGCCATCCTTGCCCTGTGGAGCTTCGTGCTCGACCGGACTCGATTCGGCCGCTACGTGTATGCGATCGGTGGCAACGCGGAGGCGGCGCGGCGCTCAGGGATCAGCCTCAACAGGATTCGGCTGCTGTGCTTCATGTTGTGCAGCCTGACCGCCGGCGCGGCCGGAATCATCTACGCTTCGCGCCTCGGATCGATCTCCAACAACGTCGACGGTGGCCAGCTCGTGCTCTACGCAGTCGCAGCGGCGGTGATCGGGGGAACCAGTCTGTACGGAGGACGCGGCAAGATGGTGCACGCGCTGCTGGGCGGGTTGGTGATCGCCACGATCGTCAACGGTATGAGCCTGATGAACCTCAGTGCTGCAGTGCAGTACATGGTCACGGCTCTCGTGTTGCTTGCCGCAGTCACCGTCGACGCTGTCGCCCGCAGAGGGCGCACCGCCGACTGACCGCGGCACATGCAACCACCGCTCATGCTGGGGCGCCAGGAGCCACCGGCTAGCTTCCGACCAGACTCGTCATGGCACGGGTGAACCGCACGTACGGAGCTCCGCCACTTCCGTCCAGCGAGCCCGCGACCACATGTCCGTTTGCCAGGCGCGAGCACCCGGTGGGGGAGTACCAGAGGTCGACGTCGCCTCGCCCGGTGTACGCGAACGCGAGCACGACCGCGGTGCCGAAGTCCGCCGGGCAGTTCATCGCGGCGCCGTCGAGGTGGCTCAGCGAGATCTTGCGGACCACGGCGGCCAGCCTCGAGGCCGGCTTGGACCCTGCCGAGAACTGACGAGCCAGCAACCCTGCGGATCCCAGGTCGCTTTGGTACCGGCAGATGAGCACCGCGTCAGGCGTGGGCCGCGGCAGCAGGTGGCGGGTGGGCTCTGAGCCTGGGTTACGCACACCCGAGTAGCCGTTGTCCGTCTTGGGGCAGCCCCTGGCAACCGTGAGGCGTAGTTGTGCCTGCCGGGGCACGCTGACGTGCAGCGGGCGAGGATCGAGCCAGGTCACCAGGCCATCGGTGCGGATCTCGCTGCTGCCGTCACCTCGCGATGCGACCGCGACGTCGAGATCGGTCGCCGAGGACCACCGAGGCACCGTGGCGGCGTACTCGAGCCCGTCGTCTGCCGAACCGGTGGACGAACCGTCGAGCCTCAGCCCGGTGGGCGCGTGCCTCTCGAGCCAACGCAATGCCCTGGTCAGCGGCAACGGAACCCGCCAGTAACGGATCTCGTCGACGAGCGACGTGACCGCGGGTAGCCCGAGGGCTGGGCTGGCGAGCCGCCTGGCAACAGTCGGCGGCGGCGCCGGATCGCGAGCTGCGCCCGGTGGGATCTGAGCGAGGGATGTCAGCTTGGCGGCTTCTCGACGGGCCGCGGCCCGTACCTGGGCAAGCGTATGCGTGCCTGAGGTGGAGTAGCCAGCCGGGTTTCCAGACCCTGGCCGACTTGCCACGTGCGTTCGTTGCGCTGACGGCTGCGTCGTACCGCAACCCACCAGCACGAACATGGTGACGCACAGAAGACCGGTCATCCGGTAGACGCCATGCATGCCAGGTTGGACGTCCGCCGAATGCTCGGGGTTCCGCTGCATCATGCTGGCTGACCTCCGACGCGGGCGAGCAATCCGAGTACGTGACGAGGGGAACATCGCGAACGTCCGATCGCCGGTCATGGAGGTGGGAGAATGGTGCTAGACAATGGGCTGGGGAGGTGAGTCATGACAATCATTCGGAGACAACTGGGAAGTTCCCTGAACCGTCTGCGGATCTCGCATTTCCAGCGGGAGCAGCTACGACGGGAGACGGCCGACCGGCAGAGCCAGGAACATATCCAGCGGCTCACCGCCGGAATCAAGGACTTTCACTTCTGAGCCCGGGCTGAGTGTCGCTGCCCGCCCAGTGGCCGCATCCGGTCACGCGGGTGACCACCGTAAGCCTGACCGCTTCCCCTCGTCCCAGGGTGACGCGAAAAGTTCGAGATTCCACAGGCATCGCATGAATTGCCCCCAACCATTCGAGTGGTTGGGGGCACTTATGTGTCGAATCATTGTGGACGCCTGACCAGGCCCGGCCCACAAACCTGTATGCGGGGATTCGACTCCGGCTGGTCGAGGCCGGTCAACGCGCCGGGAGCTTCTCGGTCGCGGTCGACCTGTAGCGCACCAGCGACGGAAAGGCGAGCGCGAGCAAACCGGAACCGAGCGCGGCGGTCAGACCACCGGACAGCGCGCTCGTGGCAGGTGTGGTGAGCGATCCCACGATCCCTGCGCGGAAGTTTCCGACCTGCGGCATCGATGCACCGACCACGTACTCCGCTGCGTTGACCCGCCCCCGGAGCCCGTCGGGCGTGTTGACCTGGACGATCGTCGAGCGCAGCACGACCGCGGTCACGTCGGCGGTCCCGGCAATGACGAGGCATGCGAGCGTGGCCACGAGTCCGGTCACGATCCCGAAGCCGCCAGTGCGACGCCCCAGACTGCTCCGGCGGCCAACATGGCGCGACCCTGGCGAGAGATGCGAGTGACCGGACCCGACAGGCCGGAACCGACGAGCCCGCCGACGGCGAGCGCCGCGGTGAAGAGCCCGAGTGTTCGGGGGACCCGCCGAAGCGGTCGGCGTTGATGGCGGGGAACAGGGCGACCGGCATTGCGAGGACTGTCGCGTTGACATCGGCCACGAGTGCCGCGGCGAGCACTGGGGAGCGGCGAAGGAAGCGCAGACCGTCGCGCACTGCTGCGAGTTCTGGGCGGCCCGCGGGTCCGAGCGGTCGAATCGCCGGCAGCCGGGCGACGCCGTAGAGCGAAGCGAGGAAGCTGACCGTGTCGACGAGGTAGCACAGCTTCACGCCTCCGGCACTGCCGAGGACGCCTGCCAGGAGCGGTCCGGCGAGCACGCTCAGATGCATCGTCAGCATCGTGAGCGCGACTCCGGCCGGGATCTGAGCCTCGGTCAGCAGCCTCGGCATGAACGTCCGACGAGCCGGTCCGTTGAGCGACGAGATCAGCGACTCGACCGCGACGAGGAGGTAAAGCAGCCAGAGCTGGTCCAGCCCGGCGAACGCCTGCCACGTGAACACTCCGGAGATCGCCATGAGCAGGCCAGAGGTGACGAGGACGAGCCGCCGCCTGTCGACCGCGTCGATGAGAGCTCCGCCGAGGAGCCCGAAGCAGACCGACGGGATCGCCGCCGCCAAGCCCGCAATGCCCACTGCGGCGGAGGAGTGGGTCAACAAGAACACCTGCAGGGCGACCGCAAAGGTGGTCGTCTGCGAACCCACCGCCGACACGGTGGATCCCACCAGCAGGCGCCGAAAGTCCGGCGACGCCTTGAGCGGGCTGATATCGACGGCCAGCCCGCGACCTGTCCTCACCGGGGTGCGCCGAGCGCCCGACGGCATGGACTGATACGGCTCGAGCCGCACCGACAATCGCGCAGGATCGAGCGGGGCCGCTGGGGAGTGCTCCTCACCTGGGGGTGGCCGACGTCTCTCGCAGGATCTGTTCGATACGTGCCTGGAACGACCTGCGCGCCAACGCCACTTCGAGGTCGGAGACCACCTGGGTGAGCCGGTAGGGGATCTCGTCCTCCAGCTGCGCGACGGCCTCTTCGGTGGCGCGCCATTCTGCCTCGAGGAACGGTACGACGGCCCGCGCTCGCTTGGTGAGAGCAACCTTGCGAGTGCGTGCGTCCGAGCCGGGCGTCGTCCTGACCAGGCCGGCTCGTCGCAGCGAGGTCACGGTCTGACTCATCGCCGAATGCGTCACCACGGTGGCGTCGGCGAGCTGCCGAATCGTCAGCGGACCATGACGACCGAGCTTGATCAGTGGCAGCGTGAACCGGGGCCTGATGTCGGCGATGCCGCGCTCGGCATAGATCGTCGCGATGTCGTCGTCCATGGCGCTGAGCAGGGTCCGCAGCGGTCGCCAGTGACTCAGCTCCGTTGAATC
>JBOHDU010000271.1:0-2620 GCA_050700615.1 Nocardioidaceae bacterium | reverse complement strand
CCCTTCTGTCGCGCGCGCTGGACGAGCAGTCGGCGTACGAAGTCATCGTCGGTGAGGGTGCTGCCGAGCCCAACCGGGACGTCCCCAGGAACACCGGTCACGGTCGCTGACTCACCAGCACTCCTGCCGCCGAGAAGGTTCGGCGAACGGGAAACCCGTGCCGTCCGACCTTCGCCTGCCAGGTAGCCTTGTTGACTGATCCGAGTCCTCCGGGATCGCCCGCCGACCGCCAGCCGGATGGAGATGACATGGCCAAGCGCCCAACCTCGAGCCTCGACAGCGTGGTGAGCCTCTGCAAGCGCCGGGGCTTCGTCTTTCCCAGTGGTGAGATCTACGGCGGCACCCGCTCCGCATGGGACTACGGCCCGCTCGGAGTCGAGCTCAAGGAGAACATCAAGAGGCAGTGGTGGCGGGCCATGGTGACCACCCGCGACGACATCGTCGGCCTCGACTCCGCGGTGATCTTGCCCACCAAGACCTGGGAGGCGTCCGGCCACCTGTCCCAGTTCACGGATCCCCTCACGGAGTGTCAGAGCTGTCACAAGCGCTACCGCGCTGACCATTTGCAGGAGGCGGTGGCTGAGAAGAAGGGCATCGATGATCCCGACACCGTTGCGTTGAGCGACATCGTCTGCCCCAACTGTGGTGCGCGTGGCGCCTGGACTGAGCCGCGGCCGTTCAACGGAATGCTCAAGACCTACCTAGGGGTGGTCGAGGACGACGCCGGACTTCACTACCTTCGACCCGAGACCTGTCAGGGCATCTTCCTGAACTTCCTCAACGTGATGAACTCCGCCCGTAAGAAGCCGCCGTTCGGCATCGCCCAGACCGGCAAGAGCTTCCGCAACGAGATCACCCCGGGCAACTTCATCTTCCGGACCCGCGAGTTCGAGCAGATGGAGATGGAGTTCTTCGTCGAGCCGGGAACCGACGAGGACTGGCACGAGCGCTGGATCCAGACCCGTCTCGACTGGTACCTCGGGCTGGGCATCGAGCGAGACAATCTTCGGCTCTACGATCACCCCCAGGACAAGCTGTCCCACTACTCCAAGCGCACGGTCGACATCGAGTACCGCTTCGGCTTCGTGGGCTCAGAGTGGGGCGAGCTCGAGGGCGTCGCCAACCGCACCGACTTCGACCTCAAGGCGCACAGCGAGGCCTCCGGTACCGACCTGAGCTATTTCGACCAGGCGGCCGGTGAGCGGTGGACGCCGTACGTCATCGAGCCTGCCGGCGGCCTGACGAGGTCATTGATGGCCTTCCTTGTCGACGCCTACGCCGAGGACGAAGCCCCCAACGCCAAGGGCGGCGTCGACAAGCGCACGGTGCTCCGCCTCGATCCACGGCTCTCGCCCGTCAAGGCCGCGGTGCTGCCGCTGTCGCGCAACGAGGCGCTCTCGCCGAAGGCGCGAGCCCTTGCCGCCGAGCTGCGCACCGTGTGGAACGTCGAGTTCGACGACGCCGGTGCGATCGGGCGGCGCTATCGTCGTCAGGACGAGATCGGCACGCCGTACTGCGTGACCGTCGACTTTGACACGCTCGACGACGACGCCGCCACGGTGCGTGAGCGTGACACGATGAAGCAGGAGCGGATCGGCCTCGACCAGGTGAGGGCCTACCTGGCCGAGCGGCTTCGGGGTTGCTGACCCGCACCGGCGCGCCGGGCGAGAGAAGAGAGGTTCCGTGATCCGACCCAGGACTTCCTTGCTGCGCTGGCGCGGCGTGGCGGTGGTGGGCGCCGTGGTGGGTGCCTCCGCGCTGACTGCGTGCAGCGGCGGATCCTCGAGTGGCTCGCCACCGACCCCGCCGACCCGCACAGCCCGCACGACGCACACCGTGCCCCACGAGAAGGGCACCACCGCGCCGGGCACCAACATCAGGCCGGGCCGGTCGGTGATCGTTCGGTTCCACCCCGACAAGTCGCACAACTCGTTGATCTCACTGACCGTCACGCGGGTGCAGAAGGGCTCGGTCAAGGATCTCGGCAAGTTCACGCTGCCTGCCGCAGCCCGTAAGTCGAGCGTCTACTACGTGCACGCCCGGGTCAAGAACACCGGGACCGGAAACCTGTCCGGCACTCGGCTCATGCTCTACGGTGAGATCCGCCCGACCCTGGTGGTGCCGCCAACCCGGTTCGCCACCACGTTCGCGCACTGCAACGACCAACCGCTGCCGAAGCACTTCATCAAGAGCCGCGTGGCTGACCTCTGCATGGTCCTGCTCGCGCCCCACGCGGGTACCGTCCGTGCCGTGCAGTGGAGATTCCCCGACAACGTGGAGCCGATCTCGTGGAAGCTGTCCTAACCCAGCGCAGCTTGCGACTCGGTGGGCTCGAGACCGCCCCACCGGTCGTGCTCGCGCCGATGGCGGGCGTCACCAACGCGGCGTTCCGGACGCTGTGTCGTGAGCAGGGCGCCGGGCTCTACGTCTGCGAGATGATCACCAGCCGCGGGCTGGTCGAGCATGACGAGACCACGCTGCGGATGCTGGTCTTCGATCCGGGCGAGTCGTTGCGGTCGGTGCAGCTGTACGGCGTGGATCCCGGCCAGATGGCGACGGCCACCCAGATCCTGTGCGGTGACTACGGGGTTGGACACGTCGACCTCAACTTCGGCTGCCC
>JBOHDU010000270.1:0-4262 GCA_050700615.1 Nocardioidaceae bacterium | reverse complement strand
GCCTTTTGAGGGCACCACGTCTACCGTTCCGTCAACCCGGCCGCTGCCCACATGATATGGGGCGCCGATAACCTTCTCATGTGAGCAGGCCAGACGCAGAGCCGCACCGGGCGCCGCCCGAGCCGGCCCGTCCACGCGTCGTCATCGCCGAGGACGAGGCACTGATCCGGCTCGACCTCGCCGAGATGCTGGGCGAAGAAGGCTACGACGTCGTGGGTCAGGCCGGCGACGGCGAGCGGGCGGTCCAGCTCATCGAGCAGCTCCGGCCGGAGCTTGTTGTTCTGGACGTGAAGATGCCGAGGCTCGACGGGATCTCCGCGGCTCGTCGGGTGGCGGAGCAGCGCATTGCCCCGGTCGTGATCCTCACCGCGTTCAGTCAGCGCGATCTGGTCGAGCAGGCCCGTGAGGCCGGTGCCATGGCGTATCTCGTCAAGCCGTTCGGCAAGGCCGACCTGGTGCCCGCGATCGAGATGGCCCGCGCCAGGTTCGCCGAGCTGAAGCAGCTGGAGGCGGAGGTCGCCGACCTCACCGAGCGGCTGCAGACCCGTAAGAGCGTCGACCGGGCGAAGGGGATTCTGCAGTCCCGGCTCGGCATCAGCGAGCCGGATGCCTTCCGGTGGATCCAAAAGACGGCAATGGACTTGCGATTGTCCATGAGAGAGGTTGCCGAAGGAGTAGTCAGCCACGGGCTCGACATCACGAAGTGACAACCAGGACGCAACCGAGTCTCCCCAGCGCGGAATCTTTGCCGGTTTCCGGCTAGGCACGAGTCGCCTCGCGCCGCGCACCCAGCACAGGCGCGTGCCGGCCAGGCGCCGGCCAGGTGGCGGCCGTTCCGACAGGAGTCGTAGTCTGAGCGGGCGCCTGCCTGCAGGAGGACCAGCGGGCGGCGGTGAGACAGTTGTTGTCGCTCGGGGGAGTGACACGAGTTGGAGAGACCATGACCGGAGTGCCGGTGCTCGTTCGCGATGCCGTCCCGGAGGACGCCGAGTCGCTCTTGGCGATCTGGACCGACTTCACCTCCGAGAGCGATCGGCCCAAGAAACCGGCGACCACGGTTGTGGAAGTCGCCCGCTCGGTTGCCCGGCTGGGCCCCGACCCGACCGAGCGGCTCGTCGTCGCGGAGCTCGACTCGGAGCTGGTGGGAGTCGCCCATCTGCGCCGAGCTCCGATCTCGCCGATCCACGACGAGGACGCCGTGCACGTCAGCTACCTGCACGTGCTCAGCGGGCGTCGCCGCCGGGGGGTCGGTACGCAGCTGCTCGAGGCGGCTGCCGACTGGGCGGACGAGAAGGACACCAAGAACATCGTCGCTTCGGTCGCTGCCGCCTCGCGTGACTCCAACCGGTTTCTGGCCAGGCTGGGGATGGCGCAGGTCGCGGTCGTGAGGGCAACGCCGGTGGCCTGCCTGCGCGGCAAGCTGACGGTGGCAGCCAGCACCCCGATCGCGACCAACCTCATCGCAGCTCGCCGGCTGATGCGGCGCCGCAGGTCGGTCGACTGAAGGTCCGCCCGTAGCCGCGGGCGGGCGACAGTTCGGCCTCGCCACGGTGCGAATCCGTCTGTGCCGCCTTATAGAGTTCAGGGGTGGCTGCCACCGACGCGACACCATCCGAGCACCCGGCGCCCGGTGCCGACGCGCGCCCGAGGCTCCTGCTGCTTGATGGCCACTCGCTGGCCTACCGGGCGTTCCACGCGCTGCCGGTGGAGAACTTCTCGACGACGACCGGGCAGCCCACCAACGCCGTCTACGGCTTCACCTCGATGCTCATCAACGTGCTACGCGACGAGGCACCGACCCACATCGCGGTTGCCTTCGACGTCTCTCGACAGACCTTCAGGCTGGCCGAGTACTCCGACTACAAGGGCAACCGCGCGAAGACCCCCGACGAGTTCAAGGGACAGGTCTCGCTCGTCAAGGAGGTGCTCGAGGCGCTGCGAGTCGCGACGGTCGAGAAGGAGGGATTCGAGGCCGATGACGTGATCGGCACCCTCGCCACCCAGGCCGAGGCGTCCGGGTTCGAGGTCCTGATCTGCACCGGCGACCGCGACGCGTTCCAGCTCGTCAGCGACAACGTGACGGTCCTGTATCCGCGGCGCGGCGTCTCCGATCTGGCTCGGATGACTCCGGCGGCGGTGCAGGAAAGGTACGCCGTGTCGCCGGCGCAGTACCCCGACCTTGCTGCGATGGTGGGTGAGACCAGCGACAACCTCCCAGGAGTTCCGGGCGTAGGCCCCAAGACGGCGGCCAAGTGGATCTCGCAGTTCGGGTCGCTCGACGCCATCGTGGCCCGGGTCGACGAGATCACAGGCAAGGCCGGTGAGTCTCTTCGCGACCATCTGTCCGACGTCATCCGCAACCGGCGGATCAACGCACTCGTGCGCGACCTCGACCTGGGGCTGTCGGTCGAGGAGACACGTGCCCGGCCGTGGGACCGCGACGAGGTCCACAAGATCTTCGACGGCCTCGAGTTCCGGGTGCTCCGCGACAGGCTCTTCCAAACCCTCTCGGCCGACGAGCCGGTGATCGAGCCGAGCGCTGAGATCGACGGCACTCGGCTGGGCGAGGGTGAGGTTGCCGGCTGGCTGGCTGCCCACGCCGGTGCCGACCCGTCGCAGCTGACCGGCGTCCACCTTCAGGGCAGCTGGCAGGCGGGAGCCGGGCGAGTCGACGCCGTCGCGCTCGCCGCACGCTCCGGCGCCGCTGCCTGGGTAGACGTTACGCAGGTCGCGCCTGCCGACGAGACTGCCCTCGCCGGCTGGCTGGCCGACCCGGGGCGGCCGAAGGCGCTGCATGATGCGAAGGGTCCGATGGAGGCGCTCCTGGCGCGCGGGTGGCCGCTGGCCGGGCTGGCGGCCGATACGGCGCTGTCGGCCTACCTGTCGCATCCCGATCAGCGCTCCTACGACTTGGCCGACCTGACGCTGCGCTACCTGCATCGCGAGATCAAGGGCAGTGCGGCCAGTACCGACCAGCTCTCGTTCGAGCTCGACGGCGACTCTGCACAGTTGCAGGAGTCGATGCTGCGCGCCCATGCCGTGGTCGACCTGGCCGACGCGCTCCAGCAGGAGTTGGACACGCGTGGCGGCTCACGGCTGCTCGCGGAGGTGGAGCTACCGCTGATCGATGTGCTCGCTGCGATGGAGGGCACCGGGATCGCCGTCGACGTCGACCACCTCACGACGCTCGAGTCTCAGTTCGCGGCGCGGGTCAAGCAGGCTGCCGACGACGCCTACGCCGTGATCGGCAAGCAGATCAACCTCGGGTCGCCCAAGCAGCTGCAGGTGGTCTTGTTCGACGAGCTCGGGATGCCCAAGACGAAGCGTACGAAGACCGGCTACACGACCGACGCCGAGGCCTTGGCGGTCCTGCACGAGAAGACCGACCACCCGTTCCTCGAGCACCTGCTGGTGCATCGAGACGCCACCAGGCTGCGACAGACGGTTGAAGGGCTGCTCAAGACCGTTTCCGACGACGGCCGCATCCACACAACGTTCAACCAGATGATCGCCGCCACCGGTCGGCTCTCGTCGATGGAGCCCAACCTGCAGAACATCCCGATTCGCACCGAGGAGGGCCGTCGGATACGCGAGGCCTTCGTCGTCGGCGTCGGCTTCGAGTCCCTCCTGACGGCCGACTACAGCCAGATCGAGATGCGCATCATGGCGCACCTGTCCGAGGACCAGGGTCTGATCGAAGCCTTCAACTCCGGCATGGACTTCCACTCGGTCACGGCGTCGCGGGTGTTCGCGGTGCCCCCCGAGGGGGTCACCGGCGCACAGCGGTCGAAGATCAAGGCGATGAACTACGGCTTGGCCTACGGTCTCTCGGCGTTCGGTCTGAGCCAGCAGCTGAAGATCGAGACGTCCGAGGCGCGGGTGCTGATGGACGAGTACTTCGAGCGGTTCGGTGGGGTGCGCGACTACCTGCGCGGAGTCGTCGACGAGGCCCGTCGTACCGGCTTCACCGAGACGATCCTGGGGCGCCGCCGCTACCTTCCCGACCTCACCAGCGACAACCGTCAGCGTCGCGAGATGGCCGAGCGGATGGCGCTCAACGCGCCGATCCAGGGCTCGGCAGCCGACATCATCAAGGTCGCGATGCTCAACGTCGACGCGGCGCTGCGGGCCGAGGGGCTGGCCTCGCGGATGCTGCTCCAGGTTCACGACGAGCTGGTCTTTGAAGTGGGTCCGGGGGAGTGGGAGTCGCTGGAGGCGCTCGTGCGCCGCGAGATGGCCGCCGCCGCCGACCTCACCGTGCC
>JBOHDU010000269.1:0-5188 GCA_050700615.1 Nocardioidaceae bacterium | reverse complement strand
CGGCCGAGCAGTTCTACGCCCGGTACCCCTACGAGCTCTCAGGTGGGCAGCAACAGCGAGTGGTCATTGCCGGTGCGCTGGCACTCGACCCGTCGGTGATCGTCGCCGACGAGCCGGTGTCGTCGCTCGACGCGTCTGTTCGCGGCGAGATCCTGCGGCTGATCCTGGACCTGCGTGACGCGCTGTCCATGTCCGCGCTCGTCGTGAGCCATGACCTCGGCCTGGCCTGGAACATCGCCGACCGGGTAGCGGTCATGTACCTCGGCAGGATCGTGGAGCTCGGCCCGGTGGCCGATGTCCTCCTCCACCCCCGGCATCCCTACACCCAGGCGCTGTTGGCTGTGTTGCCCGGCGGGCACGCGCGTGACGAGTCGGCGCAGGTGCTCCCTGGCGAGCCACCGGACCCCGCACGGATCCCGCGGGGCTGCCGGTTCCACCCGCGGTGCCCGCTGAGAGCCGTGCGACTGGGGACCGACGAGAGAGCCCAGCTCTGCTCGACACGCGACGTAGCCGTGCTCGGTGCTGGGAACAGCGACGACCATCAGGCAGCATGCCACCTTCTCTCAGGCGAGCGCCTGACCGACCAGTGAGCCCATCGGCCTCTGAGGCAGCCGTTCGGTGGTGCCCCCTCAACCGGTGTTGCCCGCTTGTGCCGGGCGGAGCGGCGGCTCCAGTAGCGTCAGGGTCCGGGCATCGGCGTCGAGCTCGGCCCGGATGCCGATCGGGAAGCTCTGCACGTGCCCATCGTGACCGAGGTTGGCCCATGCGATCATCGGCACGCCGAGGTCGCCTAGGCGGTCGATGAGGATCGGCTGGATCTGCTCGCGGGTTCCGCAGTTGTTCCACGTCCCGCAGACGATGGCGGCGACTCCGTCGAGGTATCCGCTGCGTCGCAGGTGCGTGATCATCGTGTCGATGCGCGCGTCGTCCTCCTGCTCGTCCTCGAGAAGCAGGATGCCGCCACTGGCCGGGCGGGAGGTGTCCGTGCCGACAGAGCCGGCGACCAGCGACAGGTTGCCGCCCACGGTCATGCCCTGAACCGAGCCAGGCGTGACGGTGATGGCGTCGTCGAAGCGAAGGCTGCGCATCGTCTCCGGCGACGTCAGGCAGCGGAGCAAGGACGCGAAGGAGTAGGACTCGGCGAACTCGCCCTCTGCCACCATCGGCCCCATGACCGAGGTCCAGCCGAGCTTGACCGCGACGGCCTCGAGGATCGCGGTGACATCGGAGTATCCGGCGAGGACCTTCGGCTCGATTCGGTCGAGTCCGGACCAGTCCATCTGCTCGAGCGTGCGCTGCGCGCCGTATCCGCCGCCTGCGAACAACACGCCCTTGATCGTGTCATCGACGAGCGCGGCCCGCAGCTCGGTCGCCCGCAGCTCATCGGAGCCGGCGAGGAAGTGGTGCACGGTGCCCCGCTCCCGTGCCGTGCTGAAAAGCACCGGCTCGAAGCCGGCGAACGTGAGGGTGTCGAGCCCGACCGGCAGCCGCTCCAGGTTGGTTGGGCTGCTCGCCGACAGTACGGCTACCCGGTCGCCCGGACGCAGGGCGTTCGGGCGTCGCAACGCTGCGGTCGGCTCGCAATCTGACTCGGACATCAGGCCAAGCCCTCCTCCGTGACACCGGCATCGCCGTCGGCCGCGGCAACGCCCAGGAGGGAAGACTAGCCAACCGTGACCACCACGAACGTGGGCGGTTCGACTCGCGAGGAGTTAGGCGACGCGTCGGACGTCATCAAGTGACGGGTCGGACGTGATCAAGTGACGGGTCGGACGCGATCAAGTGACGGGTCGGCGGAGGTCAGCCGGTGGCGAGCTGGTGCGCCTCGTCGAGGATCTGGTGTGCCTGTGCATCCAGCCAACGCAGATACCTTGCGGTTCGGAGCCCGCCTGGTGGACTCCGCCTGAGTGAGCGCCTGCTGGATCTGCGCCGCTATCGCATCACGTAACGTCGCTGACCAAGCTGCGACAGCCGGGCGGTTATTGTGAGGTGAGTGGCTGCACGCTGACCTCCGATGAGTGGGCGACGCAACGTGACGCTACGCGGCATATTCGTTGGCACACATGACGTGACCATGATCAACAGTTGCCGGGTCTTGGAACCCTGGCCTGTCACGTTCTCTCAGGCCAGTCTCAGGTTTTGCGCAGGTAGTCCAGCTGGGCGCGCACGCTGAGCTCGGCTGCCGACCACAGTGCTGGGTCCACCTCGGCGTAGACCGTTCGTACGACGTCGGCAGGCTCGCGGGCACCGGCCGCGAGGGCCCGTCGTACCTGCTCGAGCCGCTCGGCGCGATGCACGAGATACCCCTCGATGACGGTCAGTGCCTGGTCGAGCACCGGGCCGTGACCCGGCCAGATCACCTCGATCTCGCGCCGCTCGGCAAGATCGCGCAGCCGCACCAGCGACCCCAGGTATGCGCCGAGCACTCCGTCCGGGTGCGCCACCACCGTCGAACCGCGCCCGAGCACGGTGTCGCCGGTGAGCACGGCACGGTAGACCGGCACGATGAAGCTGAGCGAGTCACCGGAGTGCCCGGGAGTCGCGGCCACCCGAACCTCCAATCCTCCGATCTCGACAACGTCACCGTCGTGCAGCCCTTCCTCGCCGTACGCCAGGGCGGGGTCGAGGGCCCGGACCCCACAACCGGCCCGGTCGGCGAACTCGCGAGCCCCCCCGCTGTGGTCGAGATGACCGTGGGTCAGCAGCACGCCCCGGACATCACCGGCGATCTCCGCGACGGCACTGAGATGGGCCTCCTCGAGCGGGCCGGGGTCGACGACGAGCGAGGGCCCGTCGGGTTCGCCGCGGATCACCCAGGTGTTGGTGCCGTCGAGCGTCATCGGCCCCGGGTTCGGAGCCAGCACGCACCGGGCATGTGCGCCGAACTGACCACCCTGCCAGTCCCCGATCGCCGGGATGCTCATCGCGACGACTCCAACGGGAGGGTAAGGAAGCCTTCACCGTCGATGATCTCCACCCCGGGAACCACCGTTACGATCGTCCGGGTGCCAGCCGCGTCGACGGCCTCGTCCGCCGTCTCGAAGCCTGCCAGTTCCTTCAACGTGACGTAGGTTGGCGCCAACATCGCCAAGGCGCCGCTGTCCACCCCGGCGATGGCAGCGCCGGGGCTCAGCCAGGACACCTGGTCTGCCTCGCCGGAGACGTCACGGGTGCGTTGGCCGGTCGGCAGCTTGGCGACGAAGAACCGGGTGTCGTAGCGCCGTGGCTCGAACTCCGGGGTGATCCAGTGGCTCCAGGCAGCCAACAGGTCGGTCCGGGGAACGAGGCGACGCTCCTGGACGAAGTCGGCGAACGACAGGCTCCGGTCGACGAGTGCCGCGCGTTCGACCTCCCAGTCCTCGGCAGTGGTGTCCGCCACCACTGTCGTCGCCGACTGGCCGGCGAAGAGGACACCGGACTCTTCGAACGTCTCCCGAACCGCGGCGCAGACCAGCGCTTGAGCGGTGGGCTCGTCGCAACGCAGCCGGCCCGCCCACCCGTCCGGCGGAGGCCCGGCCCAGGCTCCCGCGTAGTCGAAGTCACGGCTGTCGACCGTGCCTCCAGGAAACGCGTGCATGCCAGCGGCGAAGGCCATGCTGCGATGACGTCGCAGCAGGTAGACCTTCAACCCGGCGCGCGTATCGCGGAGCAGGACGACCGTGGCGGCCGCTTTGGGTTTGACGGGTGTCAGGTCGCCGTCGAGGAATGCTCGCGCATGCTCTACCAGCGCCGGTGGGAGTCGGCGGATCCTGTCCACCCCGCTGGTGGTCAACTAGGTCACTTCAACGATCATCTCTACCTCGACCGGAGCGTCCAGGGGAAGCACAGGCGAGGCGACCGCGGATCGCGCGTGCTGGCCGGCATCGCCGAAGACCTGACCGATCAGCTCGGAGGCACCATTGGCGACGCCGGGCTGGCCGGTGAAGTCCGGCGTACTCGCGACGAACACGACGACCTTGACGACGCGCGCCACGCGCGACAGGTCGCCGAGGAGCGACTTGACCGCGGCGATGGCGTTCAGCGCGCACTGCTGGGCACACTCAGCCGCCTGCTCGGCGCTGACCTCGCCGCCCACCTTGCCGAGCGCGAGGAGCTGACCGTCGCGCATGGGCAGTTGGCCGGCCGTGTAGATGTGGTTGCCGGTGCGCACCGCGGGCACGTAGGCCGCGACGGGCGTCGGCACTTCCGGCACCGACAGGCCGAGCTCCTGCAGGCGAGCTTCGGGGGTCGACATGTCAGTCCTTCTCCCGCTTGAAGTAGGCGACCAGGCTCTCCGGGTTCAGCCCGGGAACGACCTGGATGAGCTCCCACCCGTCGTCGCCCATGTTGTCGAGGATCTGTTTGGTCGCGTGCACGAGGACGGGGACGGTGATGTACTCCCATTTCTTCATAGCCGGACTCTAGCCCGGCCGCTCGCGGCCGCTGGGCGCAGGTGACGGCGCTACTCAGGAGCTGATGGCAGTGCCACGGGTCGACCATCGGCCTTTGCTCGGCTATCGATGCTTGGGGCTGCGCTTGGCTGGAAGGGGCGCAGAGGTCGCGCACCTCTGTGTGCGGGTCGGCGGGGGCGCCGTGTTCGACCCGCTGCTCAGAAGCAGGCCGCCGGCAGGCTGGTCAGGCGGAGACGAGGTCAGGCTCGGTCTTCTCGCGGACCTCGGCCTCGGTGACATCGGGGGCCAGCGCGACCAGGCGCAACCCGTTCGCGGTCACATCGAGCACGCACAGGTCGGTGATGATCCGCTGCACCACGTGGCGGCCGGTGAATGGCAGCGAGCACTCTCGGACGACCTTGAAGGACCCGTCCTTGGCCACGTGCTCCATCAGCACGATGACGCGCTTAGCCCCGTGCACGAGATCCATCGCACCGCCCATCCCCTTGACCATCTTCCCCGGGATCATCCAGTTAGCGAGGTCGCCCGCCGCCGAGACCTGCATCGCCCCGAGGATCGCGGCGTCGATCTTGCCGCCCCGGATCATGCCGAACGACGTCGCCGAGTCGAAGAACGCCGCTCCCGGTCGGAGCGTGACCGTCTCCTTCCCGGCGTTGATGAGGTCAGGGTCCTCGTCACCCTCGAACGGATAGGCGCCGACTCCGAGGATGCCGTTCTCGGACTGCAGGACGATCTCGACTTCGTCGGGGACATAGTTGGGCACCAGTGTCGGCAGCCCGATGCCGAGGTTGACGTAG